>JBOGOP010000056.1:0-23051 GCA_050747225.1 Pyrinomonadaceae bacterium | reverse complement strand
GGGCTATCCTTATCCTCATACGTATACCTGGGGTTCCGCTGCGCTCCACCCCAGGCTCTACGCTGCCGCCCGCTCCCGCGGGCTAGGTGGTGAACGGATGTTCTTTTTTATGTCGAAGATACTTTTAGGCGATTTCCTGCGCCTTAGATAGTAGACATCTCGGAAAGGAAGGTTCAGATGAAGACTATCAAGAACTCAGCATTCAAGGCGCTCATGATCGCGGCTGCGCTTTTTTCATTGGCGCTGCCGGCAATTCTCGCGTCCGAATCTGCGCACGCCCAGCGCGAGCAGCAACAGCTGACAGTACTCGGTCTGTTGGACAGCACAACCCGAACTGAGCGCGGTGACGTGATTCTGGCGATGAACGGCAATGAGCTTACGGGCGTGACATTTAAGGACACGACGAAAGGCAGGGCGGTTCGTCACCGCATGTTCTCACTTACCGACCGTACACAAGTCTCAGGGGTGAAATGTGATGCCAAAGACGCTGAATTTGGCTCACTTGCTCGATCTGATGGTTCATGGATCGCGGTTGCCGTATGCTCACCGACCCCGCAAGTGACAGCGATCGCTATTCCGTCGTTGATTCGCGCGAGGGCATCGGCTAACGAGGCGAGTGCTACTGAAATGAAATGCTGGGAGAACAAAGAGCTGAAGATGGGTGTGTGCTTCAAGCCCAGCTCAGATCTGACAACGAAGCCGATGCCGCAAACTCGTGAGCACATTCTGCTGGCGCGGCAGGTTGGGGTGCCGTCTCTTTGATTTGTCGATCCGCGTATTAGGTCGTCAACGACTTCCCACGAAAACCGTGGATAGAAGAGCGCAGCCAGATCACGAAAGGGCAGTCTCAATAGACTGCCCTTTCTTTCTTAAGAGGTGGTGAGCGAGCAGGACTCGAACCTTCGACCCATTGGTTAAAAGAACAGTTAAGCCGATTTCATCCAGTCACGGCTCTTACGATTAGTTACTAATTTTCAAAGGTCGCAGCCGGTTCTACCTGATTACTGGCTATATATTATCTGCCCGCAAGCCTTACTTTCGCTTTTTCGATCTGTTCTTCCAGTGAAGGTTTCAATTTTGGGTCGAGTCTGAGGCATTGCTCGAAATCTTTCTCTGCCCCTGCCATGTTACCTTGAAACAGTTTGGCCAATCCTCGGTTTCCGTATGCCTTGGCGAAGGTTGGTGCGATTTTGATTGCCAAATCGTAGTCGGCGATGCTGCCGTTGACATCTCCGCTGTCTTGCCGGACGTTGCCTCGATTGCTGTAGGCCTCTACGAACTGAGGTTCGATTTTGAGGGCCTTGTCATAGTCTGCTATAGCTCCTTGCAAATCTCCTTTGACGCGGCGTACCAGACCCCGATTGTTGTAGAAAACGGCATTACGCGATTCTAGCCGGATGGCCTCATCTAAATCGGCCAAAGCTCCATGCAGCTCGCCCATTTCTCTCCTGACGTTGCCGCGATTGTTATACCCAGCACTTAGCCGAGGGTTGATTTCTATGGCCCTGGTGTAGTCAGTAACGCTCCCATCCAGGTCTCCTTTGTCTCGCCGGGCCTTGCCTCGATTGTAATGGGCCAGAGCGAGGCGCGGATTGATCTCGACGGCTCTGGTATAGTCGGCAATGCTGCCGTCCAAGTCTCCTTTGCCATATCGTGCGCTGCCTCTCATGGTATAGGCACGAGCCAGCTTTGGGTCAAATGTCAGGGCCGCATCAAAGTCGGCTATGGCGCCATCCAGGTCTCCCTTTTTATACCGTTCATTGCCGCGATTGTAATAGGAGGCTGCGAAGCGAGAAGTCTGCGCCTGAGAAAGTGAAACGGCAGCAAACAGAAGAATGATCAGAAGGCCCAAGCAATTGCGGGGATGGCTGTAGGCATCTCTTTTAATTGTCTTGATCTTTCCCATTGCCTTTCAACTCCTAATCGCGATGTATCTACCGGTAAGGGGTAGATAAGGGCATTAGTTCTTGCAACAGCCACTGGCTAGAACTATCGCCTGCGGTTCGATTGAGGTCTTCGCTAACTGGCGTTCCAAGCGCGGCATCAGCAACTCGCGTCCGCCCTTGTCTCCAGTTGCCCAGATCTCGGAAAGGAAGTACTGATCGCCATACTTATGGAAAACGAGCTTGCCTGTTTCTTGCGTTGCGCTGGCCCGCAAGGGCATGGTGATAAAGAGAGCCTTGACGTGGCCATCTCTACTTTGGACCAGCCAAACGGTTTGAGAATCCCTTCTATTGGGCTCGACTGTGTAAGCGCCCGCCGGCAGTGTTTTCTGTCCGACAATGAAGTTAAACGAGATGTTTGTAACCTTGCTGCGGTCAGATTGAGCGCGAACGGAAACGGCGATGATCATCAACAGCAGACTTACTATCGAGAAACTTTTCAAAGCTTGCCTTTTCATGTGGCCTCCTTTTCTCCTTCCCGGGTTCGGCAGCGATATTGTTGCCTTCACTTACTAAAGCGGAAAGAGGTGAGAAGGGGGGCCAAACTTGCTTCTCATTCTGGCGCTGCACAGGGAAACACACCACCGAGGATCAGCGAATGTTTTGAGAGCAAAGATCAATAAGAGGGAGCCGAAAGGTGATTGACTTGCTATTCAGACGTGCATATGCTCTGCGCAGCTACAGGGAGGCAATTGCTGGTGTAAATGGAAAACCTCCGATATGACTTCCCCACCTTCAAATGTGACCGAGCTGCTCCGGAACTGGAGCGACGGCGATAAGAAAGCACAAGAGCAGCTCTTCCAAATTGTTTACCACGAACTGCATCGCCAGGCTGCCCACTACTTGCGACGTGAACATTCCGGTCTGTCATTGCAAACGACAGACCTAATTCACGAAGCGTATCTTCGCCTGGTAGATCAGAAGCACATCGAATGGCAGAACAGACTGCATTTCTTTGCAATCGCCGCCAGGGTTATGCGGCATATCCTTGTCGATCATGCGCGCAGCCGACAGGCGGCTAAACGCGGTGGCAGCGATATTCATCTGCCACTTGAGGAGGCGATGGCAGTCTTACCTGGGCCAGATCTGGACTTTGTCGCTCTTGACGAGGCGTTAACCAGATTAGCCCAAATCGATCCACGGCAGAGCCAGATAGTGGAACTGAGATTCTTCAGCGGGCTCAGTGTGGAAGAGACTGCCAACGTGTTGGAGGTATCGGATAGAACGGTCAAGAGGGATTGGAACGTAGCAAAGGCCTGGCTGCGACGAGAACTTAGCAGAAGCGGAGGAGCCCGACCGTAACACGCGATGACACCTGAGAAGTGGCCAAGAGTCAAAGAAATATTCGAGGCAGCGCTGAAGCGGGCGCCCGAAGAGCGATCCGCGTTTTTGGGCCAGGCCTGCGATGGCGACGAATCATTGCACAGCGAAGTCGAATCACTACTCAGCTCTTATGAGCAGGAAAGAAGCTTCATGGAAAAACCGGCTGCGGCAATAGCAGCGCAGTCGCTTGCGAAAGAGGAAAGTGCTGCGCTCATTGGCAGGCAGGTCGGCCATTATCAAATCATCCGCGAAATTGGGCGGGGAGGTATGGGTGTAGTGTATCTGGCCCATGATATCAGCCTGGACCGTCCTGTGGCCTTGAAGCTTTTGCCCAAACACTTGACCAGTGATCCTGACCGTCTGCTGCGCTTCGAGCAAGAGGCTCGCGCCGCTTCCGCTCTCAACCATCCGAACGTCTGCGTCATACACGAGACTGGCAAGACGGATGATGGCCGTCATTTCATCGCCATGGAGTACGTTGAGGGTGTGACGCTGCGCCAGAAAATGGCAGAGGGGCGCTTGAGGTTGAACGAAGCACTGGATGTCGCGGCTCAGATCGCCGCAGCCTTGGCTGCAGCACAGAGCGCCGGTATCACGCATAGGGACATAAAACCCGAAAACGTGATGCTAAGAAGCGACATGTTGGTTAAGGTGTTGGACTTTGGCCTCGCGAAGCGGAGTGGCCCACGGATTGTCACAGATAGCCAGACTTCTACCAGAATGTTGGTAAACACTGAACCCGGAATGGTCTTAGGGACGGTCGCCTACATGTCGCCTGAGCAAGCGCGCGGGCAGGAAGTTGATCCACGCACGGATACCTGGAGTTTAGGAGTAATCCTTTATGAATTGATCACAGGCCGCGCGCCCTTCGCTGGTGAAACTGCCAGCCACACCCTGGTGTCGGTTCTGGAAAAGGAACCGGCGCCTCTCTCAAGCCCTGTATCGGACATCCCCGCTGAGCTGCATCGAATCGTGCGTAAGGCCTTAACGAAGGACCGCGAGGAGCGTTATCAAACTGCACGCGACCTGCTTATTGATTTGAAGAATCTGCGGCGTGAACGGGATATGCAAGCAGAGATTGAGCGATCCATCGCGCCAGAAATTACCGCGAGTCAAGACGCGAACAGCGGCTCGCCAAACCAAACCAGCAGTGATGCAGAAACGCAAACCAACTCACCCGGTAAGCATCTGCCCGCTAAGCATCTGATCGACGAGAGCAAACGCCACCGACTAGGTGTCTTCATGGGTTTCGGCGTATTGATTGTCATCATCGCCGCCGGCTTCTTCTTGCGTTCTTGGATTCGACAGACATTCTCGTCTTACCAGACTTCACGCCCGCCAAGAGCGTTGTCGCGCTTGACGTTCGATGCCGGACTGCAGGGTGAACCGGCATGGTCGCCTGACGGACGTTTCATCGCCTACAGTTCGGACCACGGCGGGAATTTCGACATCTGGGTGCAGCCGGTCAGCGGGGGCAATCCAATCCAGGTGACTAAATCATCTGGGCACGATTGGCAACCAGACTGGTCGCCCGATGGCAATAGTCTTGTGTTTCGCTCCGAGCGTGAAGGCGGTGGCCTGTACGTCGTACCTGCGTTCGGAGGAAGTGAGCGCAAGATCTCCTCATTTGGTTACCGTCCTCACTGGTCACCAGATGGGTCCAAAATTCTATTAGTCAGTTCGGACCTGGAAGAGAACAATAATCCTAAGTTATATATAGCGACGCTCGACGGCGGTCCACCACGCCAGATTCTCGCCGATTTCCTCGCCGGCTTTTACATCTTGACGGCAGTTGACTGGCATCCAGATGGTCAGCAGGTTTCGATTTGGGGCAGACAAACAAAGCGCGATTGGAGTTTCTCCACTTTCGATGAGCCTCAGAGCTTCTGGACGGTAAACCTTTCAACTGGGAAGTCAGTGAAGTCTAAACCTACCTCAATTGTTGAGAAGCAGCTAACAGATGCTGGCGTGATATTCGAGAAGTTTCGCTGGGCGCCATCCGGGCAGGCGCTTTTCTTTGAAGGTGTCTCCAAAGAGATACGCAATCTCTGGAAGGTTGGAGTTGATCCGCAGACTTTACAATGGAATGCAGGGCCGGAACGTCTGACTACCGGATTGGGCTCGGATGCGAGCATCGCGCTTTCCCCTGATGGCAAGAAGCTGGCCTTTACAACGCGCACTGAAAATACACGTATCTGGTCACTGCCATTCGAGGCTGAGTCCGGCAAGATAAGGGGGGAAGGTCAACCGATAACCCCTGCTGGAATAAACACCTTCTTCGCAGAACTATCCTACGATGCTAAGAAACTTATCTTCACAGGGCGGCGGATTGGGACATGGAAGGAGGAAATGTGGCAGAAATCTTTGGAGGATGGTCACGAAACCCTCTTGGCTGCCGACGAGTTCGTCCGTCGTCAGGAAGTCCATTGGTCTCGAGATGATCAGCGCCTGATCTATAACCGCGCTCTGTTCACCAACCCGCAGTTTACTGAGTTTAAAACCGCGAAAGGCTTAATGCCTGCGGGTGGCGGTGAGGAGCAGGTCCATAGTTATACTGGACCACACATCGAACTACCCAGCGATTGGTCTGCCGACGGTTATTGGCTTACCGGCAGCTGTTTCAAGAATACTTCTCCAGAGGACCGTGCGGTAATTTGCGTATTTCCATTGTCAGCCGCGCGCGGAGAAACCGAAGCAAGCGTCGTGGCTTCGGATCCGAAGTACAGATTCTGGAACCCGAAGTTCTCGAGCGACGAGCGCTGGATCTGCTTTAACGGGGAAAAAGTCACCGAACCCGGTATCTCGACCATTGGCGTAGTGCCGCGTTCAGGTGGGAAATGGCAGCCCATCACAGAAGAGACCTACTGGGCAGATAAGCCGCACTGGTCGCCGGATGATAAAACAATCTACTTCGTCTCAAATTATAGGTCCGCGTTTTTTAATGTGTGGGGAATCAGGTTCGATACCGGGGCGGGCAAGCCTGTTGGTCAGCCCTTCCAGGTAACTTCGTTTGTAAGCCCTGGCAAGATGCTCTCGCCCCTGATGGTGGAAATGAACATATCGCTAAGCAAGGACCGATTGCTAGTGCCTATCACAGAAGTTACCGGAAGCATTTGGATGTTGGAGAACGTCGATCGCTAAAAGCACTATCTATGGAGGCGCTGACCTGGCGAGCCGAAATTGATCCGCAGCTGGAGCTGAGATTCTTCAACGGTCTCAGTGTGGAATGGACCGCCAAGTTCCTGGACGTGTCAGAAAGGACAGTCAAAAGGGAGCTTCAGTACATTTAGTAACAACCATTCATACCTGTTTGCCGTTATTCACGTCACAAATTTGCCACAAGAATCCGAGCACTAAGAGATTTCGGATGTGTGAGATCTCCTTAGCCAAGCCACCATGATTAGTAGCAAAAGAAAAATTAACGAGCCCGATCACGCGGGGAGCAGGTCAATTTCAAGGACATCACGCTGAAGGCATGGCTAAGGCTGAATAACGCTGAAAGCGTTCGCTAGTTCCAGCCCAGGGTTTGCTTTGAAACCCTGGGAATAAGAATGCCGCAAAAGACTCTTCGCAACCCTGAAAGAATTGCGACGGGTTTTCGGTTTCGCGACCTGCGACGCAACCCTTTCAGGGTTGCGTTAAATCTATTGCCAAGGACGATGACCCAGGGTTGCAGCAACCCTGGGCTGGAATTAGCGAACGCTTTCAGCGTTATTGCGCAATCCGCCAACAACGAGGGGAAAAGCATGTCTCGATGTTGTTCGGGCTCTAGGAATTAGTTTCACTACTCAGACCCACCCGCTACCGCAGGTGGAACTGACCGCGTGGCGTCCGATATCACCTCACGGGCGGGCCGGTTCTTGTCAGCGGCAGTTCGCCACTGTAGCATCGCTGCTGTTCAAAGGCGTTCGTGGCCACACCATGTTTATTCGCAACAGCGGAGTTCTGATGACGATGCGTAAATGTAAATTGGCAATACTCGCGATTGCAGTACTTCTCCAGGTGCACGCTGGCGCCAGTGATCTTTTTGCCGAAATTACTCAAGACCCTCAAACCCAAGGTGTCACCCGCCAGGAAACACTTCGCGGCTCGGTGACGCCGGAACGCGAATGGTGGGACGTACTGCATTACCACCTGCAGGTGGAGTTTTTACCGGAAACCAGAAGATTGAAAGGCTCGAACACCATAACTTTCAAGTCTCAAAAGCCGGGAAACAAAATGCAGATTGATTTGCAGCCACCGTTAGCAATTACAAAGATCACCCACGGCGCCTCGCAACTCAAATTTGAACGAGAAGGAAATGTCTACTGGGTAATGTTCGAAAAGGACATTCCAAAGGGAGCAGAGGACAAGATCGAAATATTTTACGAAGGTGTTCCGGTTGTAAGTAGAAATCCACCGTGGGTTGGCGGGGTAACCTGGGGAAGAGATGACCTTGGAGAGCATTTTATCGTTACCACCTGTCAGGGCATTGGAGCGAGTATCTGGTGGCCCAACAAGGATCATGGCTCTGATGAGCCCGATCGCGGCATGCAGATTAGCGTAACGGTGCCGGAGAATCTGGTTGCTGTTTCTAATGGGCGTCTAAAAAAAACCGATTATGACGACGTTGGTAAGAAGAAAACCTTCCATTGGGAAGTCCTGAACCCGATCAATAACTACGGAGTCAACGTCAATATCGGCAACTACGTAAATCTTAGTGAAAAGTACCAGGGGAAAGGTGGAGTGTTGGATATTGAGTATTGGGTCCTGCCTCATCAGAGAGAAGCAGCGCTGAGACAATTCAAAGAAGTTCCAAGGATGCTGGAGGCGTTTGAACACTGGTTTGGGAAATATCCTTTTTATGAGGATGGTTACAAGCTGGTTACGGTTTCATATCCGGGAATGGAGCATCAAAGCTCAGTTACCTACGGCAATTGGTTTAGGAATGGCTATATGCAACGTGACCCTTGTGCCTGCGGGGTCGGTTTCAAATTCGACTTCATCATTGTTCACGAATCAGCGCATGAGTGGTTCGGCAACAACATTTCAATGAAAGACGCCGCGGACATGTGGATTCATGAGGGCTTTGCCAATTACGCAGAAAACCTTTTTGTCGAATACCACTTCGGGAAAAAAGATGCGGAGGATTACGTGATCGGTACTCGTCGCGGCATCCGAAACAACACTCCAATCATTGGCGTTTATGGGTCAAACAGGCAAGGTTCAGGAGACATGTATCCCAAGGGAGGGAACATGCTGCACACCATTCGCCACGTCATCAATGACGACGCGAAGTGGCTCTCCATCCTGCGTGGGCTCAATGCTGATTTTTGGCATCAGACCGTGACAACGGAACAGATTGAGTCATATATCAGCACTAAGGCCGGTATTGATTTCAGCAAAGTATTTGACCAATACCTGCGGACCACAAACATTCCCTTGTTGAAATACAACGTGAACGGGAAGAGCGTTTCGTTTTACTACGAAAGAGTAGTTAAGGGATTCGCAATGCCGATTCGCGTAACCATTAATGACAAGGAAATTCAGATAACACCGAACGAAGTAAAACAGACTTTTGAGTTCTCTGAAGAAATCAAAACATTTGAGCTGAATCGCAACTTCTACATTGAGGCAGCGAAGAGTGATCTGTAGGTCATACAGCCCTGCGGGCCTCGATTACCCACGCGCTACCGCAGGTGTTACTGAGCGGGGCGTTTGAACCGCGCAACGTTGGGGCGGGATTCGGAAAGGACTTCGGACTAATTCCGTAACGCCTCTGCGTTCCTCTGCGAAGACCTCTGTGCCCTCTGCGGTCAAAAGAGATCCGAAAAACCAACCGCTCGAGCGACTACTCAATCGAGCAGCTCAATGCCCTTTTGTCGTAACTCCCCCATCGATCGCTAAATCTAAATTTGTCCATCCGGAAATGGTAAAAATCGTTCCTAGCCTCGATGGGATGCAGACAGCGCTTCTGCTTAAAACAGGCTGACCTTTCTTCGTCGTGGTCAGCGGCCGTCCGAGTCATCTCTCATCATCGTCATCCCTGTCATGCTCGACAAAGCGCAGGCAATCTCGTTGATTCCTAAACTTATAGGGGAAGTTGAACCTCCGCCAGCCGCTGTTTTTGCAATCGCACTCATCCGTCGGCAAAGGTGTGAATGCAATATCACCCACACCACCCAGTCCTGTGAATCCCAGCAAAGTCTGCCTCCCTCTTGACGAGAGTTGATAGATATCGCCTGGCATACCGCCTGAAGCAAAGATCTTGCCATCGGTCGTTCGAACTGCGAGGCCTCCCACATGTGCCAGGAAAAATGGGTCGGAAGTAGTGAGAACTGCTGCGGTAGTTGGATCGAGCGTGATCAGAAAGCCCCTGGCAAACGCGCCTGAATCGTCGAATTCCGCAATTGTCTGGTACAGAGTGCCATCCGGTCCAAAGGCGAGTGTGGCGCCAATGACCCCAGTGTTACCGATGAACGTTGCAATACCGGTCGACTTGTCTATCGTATAGATGTTGCTAAAAAAGGTAGTGGGATCAAGCGCAGTCCCGAACAATACGTCTGTGCCTGGCTGCACGGCCAAGTCGGTGATGACCACGGGACTTCCATCGGCTAATCGGGTGATCCCAATCGATGCTTCCTGTGTCCCAGTAACAGGGTTAATTCGCACAAGCGTGGTCGGTTCAAACGATGCGTTAATGGCTGAGCCATAGAGCTTACCTGAGATGTCGAACGCAAGTCCGGTCAATCCCGCGATCGGACCGGGCCCTGGTCCTACCAAGGTGCCCGTTCCCGTGGCTTGATTGATGGTAATTACTGCCCCTCTGTTTGTGGGGACGCCTCTGCCGATCCCACCGTAGAGGGTAGTTTGCGCAAAACTCTTTTGCGGCAGATAGACCAAGAGAATGGTTGCAACGAATGTTCCAAACAGTATCTTTTTCATGATGCTCTCCTTAAGTGCTGGTTAATTGTCCGTAGGCGGGGATGACCTGGCGGTTCAGTCGATCGCTCGCAAGAGAGAGTTTCGGCAGATGCGATAGTGACCCGAAGGCGTCTTGAACCCGTGCGCTTTGCCTTGCCCGAGCCAGCGCCTAATACTAGGTTCCCCAACCTGAAGCAGCCCCGCTGCCTGCGCTAAGGTCAGCAGTCCATCGCTGGATAGGCAGATTGGGCAACTCGGGGCCACGGCACGTGTCACCACTCGTATTCGTTCAAAAGCCTGCACGTGAACTCTTCTTCCCATCTCGAACGATTGTGCTAGAATCAAGCCTCGCTTTTTCCGCATATTTAGTCCTCTGAGCAAACTCGATCCTGAACGGATAGCGAAATAATCCTGAAATAATCCTCACAGCGATTAAGCCGTTATGGCAGCAAAACTTCAGAACATGTATGTGCTCGGCGAGTTTGAGCTGGATCCCGATAGATACCGCTTAAAGCGTAACAACGAGCACATCCATCTAGCCGAGCTGCCTTTTCAGGTTCTGCTCTATTTGGTCGAACAGCGCGACAGGTACGTCAGCAGATTAGAGTTGCTTGAACATTTTTGGGCAGGAAGTGAGTCGTATGAGGAGACTCTGACACGGTGCATCAGCACGATTCGTACCCAGTTAAACGATCCCCCAACTACACCGCGTTTTATTGAGACGAGGAAGAAGGTGGGCTACCGCTACATCGGGCCATGCGAGGTCCTCGCGGGCAGCTTTTCCGCCACCGAAGGCACTCTGGAAGTGGAAACTACGCGCGTCCTTTCTGTCATCATTGACGAGCAGCAGGACGAGCCGAAGCACATTCTAGCCCCCGTCAGATCTAGTCAACGAGTTACGCTGGAAGAGATTGCGCGGCCGTTGCTTCCGGCACCATCAAGCCGGAGCATGCGGAAGGCGATGGTGGCAACGTTTGTTGTTATGGTTTTTCTTGCCGCAGGTTTGATGTTTTACTTGCGTCAACGGTCTTCGACGGCTGGGCCCTCCGGTAGGATCAATTCAATCGCGGTGCTGCCGCTCCGCAATATGTCGGGAGATTCGGCGAATGATTATTTCAGTGACGGCATGACGGAGAGCCTGATCACTTCGCTATCAAAAGTGAATGGTTTGAAAGTGGTCTCACGTAGCTCAGTGTTCCGTTTCAAAAATAAGGACGTCGATCTCCGAAAAGTTGGCAATCAGCTTGGGGTGGATGCCGTGCTTGAAGGCAGCGTGCGCAAGTTGGGCGAGTCTGTGAGAGTAGCACTCAGGCTCGTCAGTGTTGACGACGGGCGCGTGCTTTGGGTCAGCGATTCGAACGATCGCGCGCTCGGAGATATCTTTGCACTGCAGGATGAGATAGCGCGGAACGTGGCCGTCGGATTGAAGCTCCGAGTAAGCGGTGACACTAAGCAGCTACTCGCGCGCCGCTACACCGATAATATCGAAGCGTATGAGTTCTATCTGCAAGGCCGCTTTTACTTGAATAACTACGTCAATAGAGAAGATCTGTTGAAATCCATTCAGTATTTCGAAGCAGCCATTGCCAAAGATTCGAATTACGCGCTGGCCCACGCGGGATTGTCTGACTCTTATTTAATGCTCTCAACGGATTGGCAAACGCCGAGAGAGTCCGCACCTAAGGCACAGGAGCATGCGCTAAAGGCGCTCGAACTCGACGAATCGCTGGGCGAAGCGCACTTTTCGCAGGGCGCGATCGCTTACTTCTATGAGTGGGACTGGGCCACGGCTAAGAAGGAACTGGAACGTGCATTCGAACTTAATGCGAAGACGCTCGAGGGAAACTCCTGTTACCTACACTCGCTCGATTCATCTGGAAACCCGGACGTTGCGCTGATACATGTCAGGCGTGCCTTGGACCAGAACCCGCTTTCAATCTCCATTAGCGGCGAATTGGGGTGTGCGTCCTACTATGCGCGACGCTACGATCAAGCTATCGACTTCAGCCGCGAGACACTGAAAATGGAACAGGGTTACGTGTTCGCTCGTTACAACGCGGCGCGCGCGTTGGGCCAGAAGCAGATGCATGAACAAGCGATAGCCGAGTTGAAGAAGGCAATGGAACTGTGGGGACGCTCGGCGGTGGTGCTTTCGGAGTTGGGATACAACTACGCAGTCTCAGGAAGAAAGGCAGAGGCGCGCAAGCTGCTCGACGAACTGAAGCGACGCTCGGCACATGAATACATAGACGCTTACCCGGTCGCATTCATTTATGTCGGCTTAGGTGAACAGGAAGAGGCGCTGCGGTCACTCCAGAAAGCCTACGAAGCACGCTCAACCTGGATGCCATGGCTGCGCGTCGAGCCCAAGTTTGACTCACTCCGCTCCGATCCTCGCTTCATTGATCTTCTCAAGCGACTGAAGTTTGATTCCTGAATCTCGAAGACCTCAACCACGCGAGTCGCAGGCAGCTCGAAAAATGTGACACGGAATAAGAAAGGCAACTCCGAAACAGCCGCCTCAATTTATTGATACTAGTGGTGAGCCGAGCAGGACTCGAACCTGCGACCCACTGGTTAAAAGCCAGTTGCTCTACCGACTGAGCTATCGGCCCACATTAAATCGGATGGATGGCATTCTACCGGGAAAAAAGTCCAACGTCGAATGTCCAAAGTCCAAAGTCAAGAACTGAACATTCATGAAATACGAAGCCTCTTCATACAAAGGACTTTGGACATTCGACTTTCGACTTTGGACTTAATCTTCGAGCCAGCTGCCAAGGGCTGAGTCTTTAACAACGATTGTCTGCGTGCGTTCCGGGCCGGTGGAAACCAGGCCAATCTCCACACCAATCCTTTCGGAAAGGAAATCAACGTAGGTACGGGCTTTCGGCGGAAGCGCACTCATCTCAGTTGTTCCCACTGTTGATGTCTGCCAGCCCGGTAGCGTTTCGTAGATTGGTTCAATACGCCGCAGGTCCTGCGAAACGGCAGGCAGAGACTCACATTCGCGACCGTCCAGCTTATACCCAATGCAGACTTTTATTTCTTCCAGCGCGTCGAGCACATCGAGCTTCGTCAGCGCCACTGAAGTGAAGCCATTAATCTCGGCGGCATAGCGCGTAGCAAACGCGTCGAACCAGCCGCAGCGCCGCGGCCTTCCGGTTGACGCTCCGTATTCTCGTCCGCGCTCGCGAATTAGTTGTCCCATTTCCGCTTCGCCGGCAACCATCTCGGTAGGAAACGGTCCCTCACCAACGCGCGTGGTGTAAGTACGCACAATCCCGAGTACGCCGGTCAGCCGGTTCGGCGCCAGGCCAGTGCCAATGATGGCCCCGCCCGCGACTGTGTTCGATGAAGTTACGAAAGGATAGGTGCCGTGATCGACGTCCAGCAGAGTAGCCTGCGCGCCTTCGAGTAGAATCGACTTGCCTTCGCTGGCGGCCACATTCAGGAAGTGGGTAGTGTCGCCGATGAAGGCGCCCAGGCGTTCGGTTAATGCCGACATCTCGTCAAAAATTTCATTTACATCGAGCTTCTCGCCGCCGTAAGCCTCGATGATGCGGTTGGCATCTTCGAGATTGCGCTCGATGCGCGAACGCAGAACCTCCGGAACCAGCGCGTCGGCAGTACGTATACCGCGGCGCCCGGCTTTGTCTTCATAAGCGGGACCGATCCCGCGGAGTGTGGTCCCGACCTTCTCGTTACCAAGCCGCTCTTCACTGGTGTGATCCAGCGCGCGATGGTAGGGGAGAATCAAGTGAGCACGCGAACTGATCTTTACGCGTTCCGGCGACACCTCAATCCCTTGTTCGGCCAAGCGATCAGCCTCTTCAAAAAAGGCTTTGGGATCGATCACCATCCCGTTGCCGAGCACGCAGGTTTTGCCGCTGTGAACGATCCCGGATGGCAACAGATGCAATACGAACGATTTGTCGCCTACCTGGACGGAATGGCCGGCGTTGTGGCCGCCCTGATAGCGGGCGACGATGTCGAAGTGTTCGGCAAGCAGATCAACGATCTTGCCCTTACCCTCATCACCCCACTGGGCGCCGATAACAACAATTATTTTGTTCATAAGTAGAACTGGTCTTGGGTCTTTGGACTTGGGTCTTTGTTCTTTAGGTCCTTCTCAACGTTTTCACCACCACAAAGATCTAAGCACGAAGAACCAAGTACAAAGACCTAAGACCAAAGTCCAAAGACCGTCCTTACGCCGTCGCGGCGCCGGCAATATATTTTTCGATCAAGCGCGAGATGGCATCTTTGGACGTTGCTCCGACTACTCGTTCTTCTTCCTTGCCGCCCTTGAACAGGATCAAGGTGGGAATTCCCTTGATGCCATAGCGCTGCGAGATTGAGGGATTGTCGTCAACATTGACCTTTACCACCAGCGCGGTGGCGGCATACTTTTCGGCAACCGCAAGAACCGTTGGCTCCATCATGCGACAGGGAGCACACCAGGTTGCCCAGAAGTCGACCAGCACCGGTTTGGTGGATTGCAGTACATCCTTTTCGAAACTGTTGTCAGTTACTTCATTAAGTGCGCTCATTAAGTTCTCCCGTTAATGGTAAGCAGACAGTCAACAGCAAACGGTAAACAGCAGGACTCTGTTTTACTGTTTGCTGTTTACTGTTTGCTGTTTGCTATCCAAGGCAACAATCTCCTGGTAGAGCTCAACATATTTTTGCGCGGCGGCGTCCCAGGAATTATCCATAGCCATGCCGTTTAATTGTATCTTTCGCCACTCGTCAGGGTGGCCATAAAAGTAAAGGGCTTCGCGTATTTTTTCAAGCAAAGCACCGGCATTGTAATCACGAAACTTGAAGCCGGTGCCCGTACCGCGTGACGGATCGAAATCTTCAACCGTATCGTCCAGCCCACCGGTGGCGCGAACGATTGGCACGGTTGCGTAGCGCATGCTGTACATCTGGTTGAGGCCGCAAGGCTCGTAATACGACGGCATGAGAAACATGTCTGCCCCGGCCTCGATCTGATGCGCGAGCGGCTCGCCTGCATAACCTTTGTAAATGCCGACTCGTTGACGCGCGCTATCATGCCAGCGCTGGAGAAAATCCTCATATTCTTTCGCGCCGGCGCCGAGCGCAATAAAGAAGGGACCCGTTTGCAGTATCTCTCCGGCGAGTTGGCGGATAAGGTCATAGCCCTTCTGACTTACAAGCCGGGAAATTATCGCAATGATTGGACGTTCCGGCTCTTCCGGCAAACCAAAGCGGCGCAGCAGATCAAGCTTGCAAGTTAGTTTGCCCGAGAGATCGTCAGCAGAGAAATTGGCTGCGATATGGGGGTCCGTTTCCGGATTCCAAACATCGTAGTCCACTCCGTTGGTGATGCCGGCCAGCCGATCGCGGCGCCCGCGCAATAACCAGTCGAGACCGGAACCGTGTTCCGACGTTTGTATTTCCTGAGAATAACGGCGGCTGACGGTGGAAAGCGCGTCGGCCGCGATGAGTCCCGCTTTCAGGGCAGAAGCGGCTCCCTGAAGCATGAAATCGTCTTTATCAGGCGACTCGCCAAAACCCAGCCACCACAGGTCCTTGGGATCAAACGCGCCCTGATACGCCAGATTGTGAATCGAAAAGAGGGTTTTGATACCGCGAAAGAACTCGTCGTAACGGCGACGCGCGCGAAGTTCCATCATCGCGAAACCGCAGGGCCAGTCGTTGCCATGAACGACATCTGGCTGCCAATCAAGATGTTTGACTAACGCGAGCGCGGCGCGAGAGAAGAAAGCAAAACGCTCGTGATCGTTTGAGTAGCCGTAAATGGAAGGCTTGGAAAAGTATTCCGGCGCATCGATCAAATAAGCAGGCGCGCCGGCCGCGTCGCTTTGATAGATGCGCGTGGGCCTGATCTGTCCGCGCCATTGGACGGGCACGTCCTCAATTACGGAATTGTTCAGGAGACTGCGATCGATTTGCTGGTAGAGCGGGAGGATTACGCGTGCATCAACATCGTGTCCGCCAAGCGCCTTGGGCAGCGCCCCGGCCACGTCGGCGAGTCCGCCGGTCTTGGCGAAAGGCACAACTTCAGATGAAAGCAAGGCGATGCGCATAGGTTGAACTGTGAATTTTGAAGGATGACGGATGAAGGTTCTGAAAGCAAGGAAAAGACGGAAGGAGAAGTTTTTATCGTCCATCCTTCCGTCTTGACCTCTGCTCACTGGCGAACCCGGTTGTTGACACCACACCACGCAGGCGCGGCGCTCCCGGTTCTGACTTCCCCTTAACTTTGCATTGACGCCAGGAATTCCGCGTTTGATTTCGCTTTTTCAAGTCGCTCGAGCACGACTTCCATCTGCTCTACCGGCGACAGCGGATTCAACACGCGGCGCATCACCCAAATTCGACTGAGATCTTCCTTGCTGAGCAGCAACTCTTCCTTGCGCGTACCCGAGCGTTGCAGGTCGATCGCTGGGAACAGTCGCTTGTCGCTCAGGCGACGATCCAGGTGAATTTCCGAATTGCCCGTTCCTTTGAATTCTTCAAAAATCACGTCGTCCATACGCGAGCCCGTATCGATCAGCGCGGTCGCTATGATTGTCAGGGAGCCGCCTTCTTCTATATTCCGGGCTGCGCCGAAGAATCTCTTGGGTCGCTGCAGCGCATTCGAGTCGATACCGCCGGAAAGTATCTTGCCGCTGGGCGGCACCACCGCGTTGTGCGCGCGCGCCAGGCGCGTAATCGAATCAAGGAGAATAACCACGTCGCGCTTGTGTTCAACCAGGCGCTTGGCCTTCTCGATCACCATGTCCGCAACCTGCACGTGACGCGTTGGCGGTTCGTCGAAGGTTGACGAAATCACTTCACCGTTGACCGATCGCTGCATGTCGGTGACTTCTTCAGGTCGTTCGTCGATCAGCAGGACAATCAGGGTTACTTCCGGGTGGTTCTGGGTAATAGAGTTCGCGATGGTCTGCAGCAACATCGTCTTACCCGTTCGCGGTGGGGCAACGATCAATCCGCGCTGACCTTTTCCGAGTGGTGTTACCAGGTCGATGACTCTGGCGGAAAGATTCTCCTGGGTGACCTCCATCTTCAGCATCTCGTCTGGATACAGCGGGGTGAGATTGTCGAAGAAAACCTTTTCGCGGGCCTGATCGGGCGACTCGAAGTTAATCGCTTCAACCTTGATCAGCGCGAAATAGCGCTCGCCTTCTTTAGGCGGACGAATCTGTCCACTGACTGTGTCGCCGGTGCGCAGGTCAAACTTTCTTATTTGCGAGGGCGAGACATAAATGTCGTCGGGGCCGGGAAGATAGTTGTATTCCGGAGCTCGCAGAAACCCGAAACCGTCAGGAAGCGTTTCGAGCACGCCCTCGGAAAAAATCAGTCCGCTCTTCTCGGTCTGGGCGGCCAGCACCTTGAAGATAAGCTCCTGCTTGCGCATTCCCGTTGCGCCAGGGACATCCATGCCTTTGGCGATGCTCGTCAGCTTGGAGATTGACATCTCCTTGAGATCGGCGAGATTTAGAAAACCCTCCGCGCCAAACTCTCTGCCATCTCTGCCTTCCGGCGCTTCGGCCGTGGCGATGGTGCCGCCGTTCTCTTCGTTACTGCCATCGTTGTTCGCGCTGGAAGCGCGTGAACGTGTTCTCTGTGCCATATCAATTCAATCCTATCGATTCGTATTATTGTTCTTTCATGACGGGCCGGTTACAAGCGGCCGTGTTGGTTTCGTTCGCGGGGTTTAAGAAAAAGGAGAAGGTCGCGGGGCCGGCAAATAGAATTCAATTGATCCACTAAGCCAGGGCACCGTTTGCGGGGCCACAGCGCGATTCTCTTCAAAAGTGTTATGCAATTTACCTCGCTAACGCGCGGGTCAGAGTTTCTGTTTGGATGCGACTTGCAGCGCCATTCGTGGTCTAGGGTAAACTCCGATTAACAAAAAGGGGCTTGAGAATTGTGATTCGACGCTCGACTTTGGTTTCGGAGGATCTCGTCTCTCCAATGCCTAGGGGTGCGGGTGATTGAAATCAGCTAATGTGCTTTCGATTGCCCGCCAAACCTCAATGCCGCCGCGGCCCGTCCTGGCGGAAAAAGCAACCACGCGATCCTCGCTGAACACGCGCTTAACGCGTCCTAAACTCGCTTTTAGCTCGTTGTTAGATAGCTTATCGGATTTTGTGGCAACAATTAAGCGTGGCGCGGCACTGTGCTCTAGCCACTCGTGAAGCTGCAAATCCAATGTTGTGGGTTCGTGGCGCGAATCTACGATGTGAATAGATAGCACAAGCTGCTCTCGCTTTGCAAGGTAGCTGCTGACCATCTCACCCCAACTGGATTTTATGGCTTTCGGTACGCGAGCATAACCGAAGCCGGGGAGATCGACAAACCTAAATCGCCCGTTAATCAGAAAAAAGTTTAACGATTGTGTCCGGCCGGGAGTTGAAGAAGTCCGTGCCAGACCTCGCACCGAGAGCAGGGAATTGATCAAACTCGACTTTCCCACATTCGAGCGGCCCATGAAGGCGATTTCCGGTAGTAGTCCAATTGGCCAATCTGCTTCCTGGAAGCTGCTCTTCAGAAATTCGGCGCTCGTAATCTTCATTCTTCAGCGGGACCTGGAACCAGGAGCGGGTAGCAAACCCATGTCAATCAACTCAAAGGTCAGGCGGATTGCTTGCCCGTCCCTGGTTTCAGATCGCCCAGGCACACGCCTTAGCTTGCGCCGGTCGCCGACTGGAATTTTTCCGCTCGCTCGGCGCGCATCTCCGCAAACTTCTTCATTCGCTCTCGCATTGTCTTGATCGTCTCTTCGTAATTTGGAATTCGCTCCACCAGTGTCTGGAGGTTGCGTAAGAAGTCAGGGTTGCCAAACATCGTCCGGATGTCTTCGAGCACGGGCTGAACCTTTGAATAGACGAAGAGGTGCTCGCCATTTGTCTCATTGAACAATTTCTCATCTATGGCGCCGTTGTTAACCATGGCAGCAGCCATGTCCCAATAGGAAATGACCATGCGGTAATACCCGCTCTGCTCGCTCATGAGGGCATCGATGACGTCCTGCACGCTCGTGGGATTAAACGTGAACAGCCAATTGCGGGCCTCACGCATAGTTGCTTCTCGTCTCAAGTCGTAAAGCTTCAAAATCAAATCTGCGTCTTCGTATTTACTCATTGCAATCTCCTCTGATGGTTTAGATGGAATGGATCTGGAATCGGGAAAACGACGTTTCGAGCACAGGCTTATGGTTGCGGTTGAAGTAACCGCAGCCAGTAAGCTTGAGCTCTGCCTGCTGGAAAGGGGGCTCTTGCCCTGGATTTTAACTTGTCTGAATACCCTGCGAAGGCTGCTCGGTTGACCACAACGGCGGCGTCTTCGGCTCGTCAGCTGCGGCGTCCACCGGTGGGGCGTCCTCGAGCGCAAGCGCCAGCACTTCATCAATCGTTTCTACCAGATTGATGCAGAGCGCATTACGTACTTCCTCGGGAACCTCAGGCAGATCCTTCTCGTTATCTTTCGGCATCACGATCGTGTCGATGCCAAATCGATGTGCGGCCATCAACTTCTCTTTCAAACCACCAATGGGAAGCACGCGGCCTCGCAAGGTGATCTCCCCGGTCATTGCGACATTCTTACGAATAGGTGCGCGAGTTAAAGCCGAGGCCATGGCGGTTGCCATGGTGATGCCGGCCGAAGGGCCGTCCTTGGGAATAGCGCCCTCAGGGATGTGAATATGAAGATCGCGCTTGCGGATAATGTCGATACTCATGCCCAGCCGCTCGGCGCGAGCCTTAATGCAGGTCAACGCTGCCTGAGCGGATTCCTGCATCACATCGCCAAGCTTGCCGGTCAACATCACGCCACCACGACCTTTCGTGAGCGTGGCTTCGATCTGTAGAACTTCGCCGCCAATTTCAGTCCAGGCCAAGCCGGTTGCCAGTCCAACTTCGCTTTCTGCAGCCACGCCCTGCTGGCGAAACTTGATAGGTCCAAGCATGCCGCGCACGCGCTCAGCATCAATTACGTCTTTGAAATCTTCAGCGACGTTTTCTGATACGAAGCGACGGGCGAGTTTGCGGCAACACGATCCGATCTCGCGTTCGAGATTGCGGACGCCGGCTTCTCGCGTGTAGTGACGAATGATCTCGAGCAGGCCTTCATCGGTGAAATCAAGCTGCTCTGGTTTCAAGCCGTTGCCCTCAGCCTGCTTCGGCACCAAATGCCGCTTCGCGATTTCCAGCTTTTCTTTTTCGGTGTAGCCGGAAAGCCGCAAGATCTCCAGGCGATCCTGCAACGCCGGTGGAATCGTATGAAGCACGTTCGACGTGGCGATGAAAAACACTTTCGAGAGATCATACTCGACATCGAGATAGTGATCCTGGAAGGTGTGGTTCTGCTCCGGATCCAGAACTTCCAGCAAAGCAGAACTCGGGTCGCCGCGGAAGTCAGCCCCAAGTTTGTCGACTTCGTCGAGTAGCAGGACCGGGTTAACAGTGCCCGCTTTCTTCATCATCTGAATTATCTGGCCGGGCAGCGCGCCAATGTAGGTGCGACGATGACCGCGAATCTCAGCTTCATCGCGCACACCGCCGAGCGATAGCCGCACAAACTTACGATTTGTAGCTCGCGCAATCGATTTGCCCAAACTCGTTTTGCCAACCCCCGGGGGACCGACAAAGCAGAGAATTGAACCCTTCGGATTCTTGACCAGTTGACGAACCGCAAGGTACTCGAGAATGCGCTCCTTGATTTTTTCCAGGCCGAAATGGTCTTCGTTGAGAACCTCTTCAGCCTTTGCCAGGTCCTTGATTTCCTTACTCTTCTGTTTCCAGGGCACGCTCACCAACCAGTCGATGTAAGTTCGGGAGACTGTGCCCTCCGCAGACATTGGCGGCATGGCCTCGAGACGATGCAATTCCTGCATCGCTTTCGTCCTGGCCTCTTCAGACATGCCAACTTCTTCGATCTTTTTCTTCAGATCCTCAAGTTCGGCCTTTTCGTCCTTACGCCCAAGCTCTTTGTGAATCGCCTTGATCTGCTCGTTGAGGTAGTACTCCTTTTGGGCCTTCTCCATTTGTCGCTTTACGCGGGTTTGAATGGAGCGATCGAGTTGGCGCTTCTCAATCTCAATTTCCAACAATTCAATCAGGCGTTGCAGCCGCGCTTGCGACGAAAACAATTCGAGCAGTCCCTGCTTGTCCTCAACCGAAATGCGCAACTGCGAAGCGAGGGCATCCGCGAGGTGTGAAGGGTTTTGATTCCTGAGCGCGGTTTGCAAAGCATCGGTCTGACTTTCAGGCGCCAGGCGCAGATGTTGTTCAACCAGCTGTGCGATTTTTTGTACCAAAGCATCGAGTCGCGTGCCTTCTTCGTTCACCAGCGGCGCGCGCTTAACCAGCGCCATGAAAGCGCCATCCGTGTTTTCAACCCGCACAGTTGTGGCTCGTTCGCGCCCTTCGACTACGACCTTGATCTGCCCGTTGTCCTGCTTTTGCGATTGCAGTATGCGACCGAGCGTGCCGACACCGTAGATCTGTTCGGGTGAAGGCTCATCAATAGTTGCGTCATGCTGGGTGGCAAGGAAAATTGTGCGGTCACCGGCGAGGGCCTGCTCGAGTGCGCGAACGGATCCTGCCCGGCCGATTTTGAAGGCTACTTTGGTGAAGGGGAAAATGACGACGTCGCGAATTGGGACCATCGGGTACCAGGCCACGTCGGCAGGAGCACGATCTGAATATTCTTCCATAATTCTGTAAGAGCTTTTATGCCGGCTTTTGCAAGAAGGGCGAGCCGCTCAAACTGCCGTCTCGCCCCTATATTAAGACGACTAATTGTATGTTATTTCCGTCCCATGCGCCACCAGCAAATATTAATACTACATACAATACGAGCAGCAGGATTAAATTGGTTCCATTCAGCGTACGCAAAGAAGGAAAATGCAGCAGTTCTCGTTGACTTGTACCGGCGATTCCTATAAAAAGCGTCTCAATCCGGGTAACCAAGCTGACCTTTTGCAATCCTAATAAGCCTCTCTATCTCTTAGCCGACGCGTGAAGGCGAGTTGAGGAGATCATCATCATGCCCAATGCTCAGTTACGATTCGCTGCCTTGTCGCTTCTATTCCTCCTGTTCTTCGCTGGTAGTTTGTCCAGGGGTGCAGCAAGTCAAGACAGCCTTGGCGGTGCATCCGTAATCTTCATAACACACCCTAAGAATCCAACAGTTCATCCGAAAGCCGTACGCACAAAGGCCCAACAGACGAGCTCGGCGAATCCAGCTTCGGGGGCTGCCAGTAAAGATAGTTCGGTCACCAACATCGACCTGTCAGATGAAGTTGAAGATGCTCTCGCCCTGGGAAATTCCGCCCGCGACGCCGAGCCGCCACGATATCAAGACGCTGAGAAGGCATACATGTTGGCTGCAAAACTAGACAGTGCAGATCCCCGACCCTATCTGGGTTTAGCTAACATCTGGTACGACCAAAAGAATTATGAGGCAGCAGCAAAGATGTACCGCGAAGCAACCGAGCGGATGGAGCCAAAGAAATCGATGGGGTTGGGGCTGGGGAAAATACTGGGAGGGATTAGCTCGAAAGCGACTGTTGGGGATAATTTGAGCGTGGCAACCTCGATGGAACGCGCAGAGGCGCACACATACTCGGGGAATGCCTTGTTGCGGGCAGGAATGTTTGCAGAAGCCGAAGCTGAACTGCGCACTGCTACAACTGAGAACTCAAGAAACGCTGAGTCGCATGCGTTGCTGGGTTACGTCTTTTTTCAACAGAAGAAATATGTGGAGGCGTCAGCGGCGCTGAAAAGGGCGGTTTATTTGTCACCAGATACTGAAGCGTACAAACAACTGCTAAGAGAATCTGAGGCACACCAGCAGCAGCCATAGATTACCAGTGAGGAAGAC
>JBOGOP010000055.1:0-23140 GCA_050747225.1 Pyrinomonadaceae bacterium | reverse complement strand
ACTTCTGGCTGCAAAAGCTCAATGAGTTTAACGGCGACTTCCGCCGCGCCGAGATGGTCAAGTCCTTCCTGGTTTCTACGGAATACCGCGAGCGCTTTGGTGCGCATTAGAAGAAGCCAGGCGGCCGCTACATTCTAGTGATTTGCTGGGAGCGCGGGCGTCTCGCCCGCAATGAGCGCAAAGCGCGAAGAAGGAGCGGGGGAAGATGATGGTGCAAAATCAAGAAGGATTGGGCGGGGCTTGTCTGAATTTTCAAAGACTCTCTTCGCGCGGACGCGCTCATTGCGGGCGAGACGCCCGCGACTCCCAGCAAATCGCTTGAGCGTTGCGGCGGAACGCCTGCGTACACCAGGCGCAATGATCGAAAAATAGAGTCGACGTATCTCGGCGGGCGAGACGCCCGCGCTCCCAGCCAATCGCTTGAGTGCTGCTTTCTGCCTTCTGCCTTTTGCGTTTTTACTTTTGCCTTGATTATGATGCTCGCGTTCAATCTAAGCAGATCGCGAGATAATGATGAGTCAATCTCAGACAGCCGTTGACGAGCTTGCCGGCCGGCCCTTAACCACCCTTTCCGAAGATGAGCAAATGTTTCGCGCCAGCGTGCGCGAGTTTGCTGAAGGTGAACTGCGCCCGCGCGTCGAGGAGATGGACGAAAAGACAAAACTGGATCCAGCGCTTATCAAACAGTGTTTCGACCTTGGACTAATGGGCATTGAAACGGCGGAGGAGTTTGGTGGTGCGGGCTCATCTTTCTTCACCGCAATTTTGGCCGTTGAAGAACTCTCGCGTGTCGACGCATCGGTCGGTGTCTTGGTCGACGTGCAAAACACGCTCGTCAACAACGCTTTCATGCGCTGGGGAAATCAGGAACAGAAAGCGAAATACCTGCCGCAGTTGGCGAGTGCGAAGGTTGGCGCGTATGCCTTGAGCGAAGCAGGTTCGGGTTCAGACGCGTTTGCGATGCAAACTCGTGCGGTCGATAAAGGCGACCACTTCTTGCTGAACGGGCAAAAGCTCTGGATCACAAACGGAAACGAAGCCGAGATTTTTGTGCTGTTCGCTAACGCAAATCCTGAGGAAGGTTATCGCGGCATAACCGCCTTTATTGTCGAAAAGGGTTTCGAAGGTTTTTCGGTCGGCAAGAAAGAAAACAAGCTTGGCATCCGCGCGTCTTCGACGACCGAGTTGATTTTGGCTGACTGCAAGGTTCCCAAAGAGAACGTGCTGGGCGAAGTTGGCAAAGGTTACAAAACCTCCATTGAAACTTTGAACGAAGGTCGCATCGGCATTGGCGCCCAGATGATCGGAATCGCGCGCGGCGCACTCGACGCAGCCCTGGCCTACACGGGCGAACGACAGCAGTTTGGCAAGTCGATAAACCAGTTTCAGGGCGTGCAGTTTCAGCTCGCGGAGATGGCCACCGAACTCGAGGCCGCGCGCCTGCTGGTCTACAACGCGGCGCGCATGAAAGACGCCGGCATGAACTTCGTCAAGGAAGCCGCGATGGCAAAGCTCTTCTCCTCGCGCGCTGCCGAGCGAATTAGTTCGCTGGCCATCGAACTCTACGGCGGCTACGGCTACGTGAAGGATTATCCGGTGGAAAAATTCTGGCGCGACTCGAAGATCGGCGCGATCTATGAGGGAACGTCAAACATGCAGTTGCAGACGATTGCGAAACTGCTGATTGGGAAATAGTGAATCGCAAATCGTGAAATAGTCCGCGCTATTCAACCGTTTCCATTTACCATTTACTATTTACGATTTACTTCTTATGGCTGCTTCCCGAATAGACATCTTCAAACAGATGCTGGTAAACGATCCAATCAACAGCAGCATTCTGTTTGGCCTGGCGAAGGAATATGAGAAGGCCGCGCAAACCGCGGAGATGATCGAAACGTTGGAGCGATACCTGGCAATTTCCGACGATGAAGGCAACGCGTTTGGAATGTTGGCTCGGGCTTATGAGAAAGCGCAGCAACGCGACCGGGCCAGGGAGACTTATCAACGCGGGGTTGACGCCGCCACAAAGCACGGCCATCCTTCGATGGCTGAAGAATATCGAGCAATCCTCGAAAGCGAGTACTAGTAGGACAGGCATTTCTGCCTGTCCCTTGCCGGCAATTGAAATGCACAACCTGAAGATTGAACTCTGAACTACTTGAGCGAACGCCTACACGGTGTAGTTTAGAGTTCAAGCTTTAGCTTGGTTAGAATTAGACAGGCAGAACTGCCTGCCCTACAAACATCATGAGCGATACCAAAGTCTTAAAACTTGTGCCCAAGTCCGAGGCCAAACGAGCTGAAGCTCCCGCAGTTGAAACTCCCAAGGTCGAGGTTCCCATAGCTGCCGAAACCAAGCGGACTCCAGTGGTTTCAAAGGGACCGGCACCCGTGACCAAGATCGCTGCCCCGTCTCCAACAAAATCCCAATCGGCGTCGCAAGCTGCGGCCAAACCCGCGCGTGCTCCCGAACAACGCCCTCAACGCGAAAAAAATCGAGCGGCTGAGCGGCGCGAACGCCCGCGCCTCTCGCGCGAAGAGATGCTCAAGATGTATCGCACCATGTATCTCTCGCGCCGGCTCGACGACAAGGAAATCCAACTCAAGAACCAGAACAAGATTTTCTTTCAGATCAGCGGCGCCGGTCATGAAGCGATACTGGTCGCGGCCGGAATGGCTTTGAAGCCGGGCTACGATTGGTTTTATCCCTACTACCGTGATCGGGCGCTTTGTCTCCAGCTCGGTATGACGCCACTCGAGCAATTGCTCTCCGCAGTTGGCGCCGCAAAGGATCCAAACTCCCACGGTCGTCAAATGCCGTCGCATTGGGGTCACACGAAACTCAACATCGTCTCCCAATCGTCGCCGACGGGAACGCAACTGCTGCAGGCAGTCGGCTGCGCGGAAGCCGGTTATCGCTTTAAGTTGATCAAAGAGCTGCGTAAACGCGCGTCAAACTTTCGCAAGGATGAAGTAGTCTACGTTTCCCTCGGTGACGGCACCTCCAGCGAAGGAGAATTTTGGGAGGCGCTCAACAGCGCCTGCAATTTGAAACTGCCGGTGCTATTCCTGCTTGAAGACAACGGCTACGCGATCAGCGTCCCGGTCGAAGTGCAAACCGCCGGCGGTGACGTCTCGCGTCTCATCAAAAACTTTCCCAATCTCTTCCTGCAACGCTGCGACGGCACCAACGCGCTCGAGTCTTTGGCAGTGATGAAACGCGCAGTTCAGTACTGCCGTGAAGGAAAAGGCCCGGCCTTTGTTCATGCGAAGGTCATTCGTCCTTACTCGCATTCGCTTTCAGACGATGAAAAGCTCTATCGCTGCGAAGAAGAGCGAACGGCCGATGCCGAACGCGATCCGCTCAAGCGTTTTGGCTCAGTTCTGCTAAGTGAAAAGGTGATTGAGGCGGATGGACTGCAGAAAATCAGAGACGAGGTTGATGCGCTGGTAACTGAAGCGGCCGACCATGCGCTCGCCAGTCCGCAGCCGGATTCGGACACGGTGCAGCTGTATGTGTATTCACCCGATGTCGATCCCACTTCAAAAGAGTTTGACACTGAAGCCGGCGCCGAACTCTCCGGCAATGCCGGGACTATGGTCGACTTGATTAATCGTTGCCTGCACACGGAGATGGCTCGCGATGCGCGCATCATTGTGTTTGGCGAGGACGTGGCAGATTGTTCGCGCGAGGAGTTTCTCGATCAGGTGAAAGGCAAAGGCGGTGTTTTCAAAGTAACTGCGAATCTGCAGCGAAAGTTTGGTAGTGCGCGTGTTTTCAATTCACCGCTCGCAGAAGCCAACATTGTCGGCCGCGCCATTGGCATGGCCACTCGCGGACTGAAGCCAGTGGTTGAGATTCAGTTTTTCGACTACATCTGGCCGGCGATGCACCAGATTCGTAACGAGCTGGCGGTGCTACGCTGGCGCTCGAGCGGCGATTGGAAAGCGCCGGTCGTAATGCGCGTGCCGGTTGGCGGCTACCTGAAAGGCGGCGCCGTCTACCACTCGCAGTCCGGTGTCTCTACCTTCACGCAAATTCCCGGTCTGCGTGTTATCTATCCATCAAACGCGCTCGACGCCAACGGCTTATTGCGCACAGCGATTCGTTGCGACGACCCGGTGCTGTTTCTGGAACACAAGCATCTCTACCGCCAGGCTTACAACAAGTCGCAGTATCCGCCCGACGACTTCATGATTCCCTTCGGCAAAGCGAAAACCGTTCGCGAAGGAAACGATCTTTCGATCATTACTTACGGAGCGTTGGTGCAGCGTTCGTTGGTTGCTGCCAAGCAGGCAGAGCAGCAAGGCATCAGCGTGGAACTCATCGATCTGCGAAGCCTGCAACCGTACGACTGGAATGCGATAACCGCGACAGTGCAGAAGACCGGCAAGGTCATCGTCGCGCATGAAGACTCCCTGTCATTCGGCTATGGCGCTGAGATCGCGGCGCGCCTTTCCGATGAACTCTTCGAATACCTCGACGCGCCCGTTCGCCGCGTTGCCGCCACCGACACCTTCGTCGCCTACGCACCGCAACTGGAAGATATCATCCTGCCGCAGGTTGCAGACGTGTTGAGTGCGATCACCGAACTGAATAGTTACTAAACTCGGCCGTACGTCCCCTTCCTCCAGACATACAAGACCCGCTACAAGAATTTCAAGCCCTTTTCGCTACGTTAATCGCAGACGTGGAAGGTCTTTCCCGAGTTGCGCAGGGCGGTAGTTCTCAAGCAGGCCGCTCATATGTTCGCGCGGTGTTTGCTCTGATTGAAGGGATTACTTTCGCGATGAAGCAAGTGGCGGCATCGAAACCGCCGGCGTCTTGGACGGCGGCCGAGGGCTCTCTATTGAAGGAAGAGTCTTATGCTCTAGATTCTTCTGGAAGACCTCAAACAAGAACCACTTATCTTCAACTCCTGCCAAATATTAGATTTGCATTTGCTGCGATGGCAAAGTGCTATCAGGCCCAAGTTCATCGTGGACGTTTCTGGAAACGGGTGGCAAAGTTTGCAACGGGCGTTACTCGTCAGACATCGGTTGATGCATCCTAAGGCCGCTCAGCATCTTACACTGGATCAAAGCGAACTCGATGATGTAGGAATGGCGTTTCGATGGTTCGTCGCGAATGTCGCCTTGTCTCTACGAGCGATCGTATTAACTCTGCCAAGGGCTGTAGAACCCAACGTTTCTCTCGAACTCGATAGAATTGAAAGCCACTACAAGGCCTTTGCTGGTTAAATTCCGTCTTTAGCTTATTGTGTGAGGAGTCCACAAGCGCGAGTGCTATAATTTAGAGTCATGAATCACCTAAAGCGAATCACATTCAATCCAAATATAATGGGCGGCAAGCCCTGCATACGCGGCCTTCGCGTGACGGTTGGCACGATTGTCGGTCTGATTGCTTCAGGGCATTCGCCAGCCGAGATTCTCAGACTCTATCCTTATCTCGAAGAAGAAGACCTGCCTGAGGCTTTGGCTTACGCTGCATGGCGTGCTGAAGAAATCGAACTACCGCTTGTCACGGGATGAAAATTCTCGTTGATATGAATCTCTCACCCGAGTGGGTAGTTGTGCTTGCACAGCACGGTATTACTGCGGTCCATTGGTCAACAGTGGGGAATCCGCGCGCCGAAGATTCGGTGTTGATGGATTGGGCCCGCCTTAATGACTACGTTGTTTTCACTCACGATCTGGATTTTGGTGCGATGCTGGCTCTAACTCAGGCTGAGAGTCCAAGTGTGATTCAAGTCCGCACGCAGGATGTATCTCCCAATCATCTTGAAGAAGCAGTAATCGATGTGATTCGCAAAAACGAATCCTTACTTGAAGCGAAGGCTTTGATTGTTGTAGAGGAAGGACGCTCCAGAGTTCGAATTCTACCGCTAAGGCCAGCCTCTTGATTCTCCTCTAAGGTTAAAGCAACCCGAAGAGATAACATACACACGTGTATTGTTGTGTGTCGGGCGTGACAATTTCTCGCAAGAAACTTCCAACCGTCGCAAGAAATTCCCAACCTAATCTCATGAATATCCCGTTATTGTGCGAACGACTGCCCGGCATTTCCATTTAGCCGCGTTGGCATAATGCTTGCGGTTACCTGATTGAATTTAACCCTTAATCCCCCGCGCACAATTTAATCGCGATTAGAAGCAGGAAGGAGCAAGGGAGACTTATGAGTAAATCAATTTCAATCTTAGCGGCAGTGCTGCTGATTCTCTCCGCGGCGGCGGTCGCAGCTGCGCAGACAACAGTCACTACCACTCCACCAGTAGTCACACAAACTCCGACGACAGTAGTTACGCAAACTCCAACGACGGTAACCAAGACCGTTCAAAATCCTGATGGCACCTATACGGTCATCGAGTATCCAGTGGGCAAGGAGGTTCAGCTCATATTGAATCCGGTGACCCTGACCAACTCAAAAGGTGTTGCCACAATTCTGCGTGATGACAAGGGCACGCGGATCGTAGTGAACATGACCGAGGTACCCGCGGATGTAACCGCAGTCAATCTCTACGCCGTAGACGACACTGGAGCGATTTCAGCACTGGGACCAGTGGTACTCGCGAATGGTACGGGAAAATTCAGCGGCAATACTCCGCTGAGCAAGTTCATGTTGATCGCTGCGCCGGACGATAGTCTGACCGCCTACGATCCGAACACGAAAATCTTTTTCCGTAGCGCGGTGCCGCAGGGCTTCGCGGTAATTCCGCACACCACGTCGCCGACGGGTGAAACAGTTGCCGCCACTTCGACGCCTGGAACTACTCCCGCGAGCGTTGACACGGTGCCGATGTTGAATATCCCGGCTTACAAAAAGGGTGACGAGACAAAAATAAAAGTGGACTTCACCGGCGCCATGGCGGGTGCGCGCGCGAATATTTTCATTGAGCCGCACAAAGGTGGCAAGGAAACGGAAGTCACGATGAACTTCCACGACCTGAAGGAAGCTCCAGCCGGACAAACGTACATCCTCTGGGCGGTCTCTCCTGACAATCAGTTTACTAAGCTGGGTCAGATCGCGAATATAAAGGGGAAAAACGAGGCTGAAATCAAAGCCAAAACTACGCTGGACGACTTTGGACTGCTGGTAACCATGGAAGACTTTGGCGCGGTAAATACCATAGTTGTTCCCGCCGGCCCGCGTCTGGGCGTTATTCAAATAGTGCCCTAGAGCTGCGTTTAGCCAGAGTATTTAATGAAAAAGGCTGCCAAATTGGCGGCCTTTTTTCTTCCCTGCCGAGGACTGGGCGCCGGCAACGAAAGTGCAATAATTTACTTTCCCAGCAGCTATTCCTGAGTTAATATGCCGATTGCGCTGGGCTCGCCCGGCTGTCTTCCCGGTCGATCCCCCGACGCTCGACTTTTACGTCAATCCAGAACGAAACGTCCGAGCACACTGCTTCGGTTCCCCATCATTCTGATAGTTAGTCGCGGTAACAATCTAATATGTACAAACGCATCTTCCCCCAGCTGCTGCTTCTTGCCGTAGGTCTTCTCACCTCCAAACAAGTATTCCCGCAAGAGAGTCTGCCGGATCTTGTCAGGCGCGTTAAGCCCTCGGTGGTTGCAATTGCAACTTACGATGCACAGGGCGAAGCGCTGATGACTGGCAGCGGTTTCTTCGTGCGCCCCGGGCAAGTGGTTACCAACCTGCACGTTATTCGCGGAGCGCAGCGAACCGAAGTCAAGACGCTCGACGGAAAGGGTAAAGTGTTTCCGGTGGCGGGCCTGCTTGCCTCAGACGAAGAGGGCGATCTGGCGCTGCTCAGCGTAGATATGCCGGTCGATCCTTCCGGGCGGACGCGCGCCAGCGAGTTGGCCCGCGCGTTACCGGATGAAGGCGAACAGATCGTGGTGATCGGGAATCCCCTGAAGCTGGAAGGCTCGGTAACTGACGGTATCGTTTCCGCAGTGCGCGAAGTTCCAAACGTCGGCAAGATCATTCAGATCACGGCGCCGATTTCGCACGGCAACAGTGGCAGTCCGGTTTTCAATATGAAGGGCGAGGTAGTCGGTGTCGTTACGGTTAAGGTAACGAATGGACAAAATATTAACCTTGCTATCAGCGCGGCACGCGTCGCGCAGTTGCAGCCCGGTCAGTTGCGTTCGATCGCCAGGCTTGCTATCAGGGATCGGAGTGATGTTGCTGAGTCTTCTTATCGAAATGGACTAGATTCTCTTTGGCTGGGCAACTACGACAACGCCATCGGCTACTTCGAGACTGCGGCATACAGGAATCCGAAGCGCGCGGATGCGTGGGTGCAGGTCGGTTATTGCAAGGTTAAGCAGGGAAAAAGCGCTGAAGCGATCCGTGCTTACCAGCACGCGCTCGAACTCAAGCCTGATTCTGAAGAGATCCATAACAAGCTGGGCGACGCTTATTACTACGCCGGGAAAATGAGCGAAGCCATCGCTTCTTACAGCCGCGCCGCTGCCATACGGCCGGACGATGCCGACGCGCATTACAATCTCGCCGTCGCTTACTCTGAAAGCGGAAACGAAGAACTGGCAGCCAGCGAAGCCAGGATTCTCCGCCAACTCGACTTGAAACTCTATGAGAAGTTTGTGAGCGAAACGCGGTAGGGATAGAGAGGGGCAGGAGGCAGCAGCAGGAGGCAGGAGCAGAAAAAGGGCGCGCGAGAAGAAACTCGCAGCGCCCTTTGCGTTTTTTCCTCTGCTTCCTGCTCTCTCTTCCTGCCCCTGCCTCCTGCTCCTCTGCCCCTGCCTCCTGCGCCTGCGCCCGCCTCCTGCGCCTGCGCCCGCCTCCTGCGCCTAGTTCCCCATCGCTGCTGCGCCGGTGAAGATTCGGGTGTCGATGCTCTTCGGATTACCCAACACCACGAAGCGAATGTTGCGCATGTATTTCTGCGCTACGCGTTGGACGTCAGCGGGCGTGACAGCCCGAAGTCGATCGAGGAAGTCTGCCGAGTTGCGCCAGCCGCCACCGATCAATTCATACTGCGCCAGCTCGCCGGCCTGGGCTGCGTTGGTTTGCTGAGCGATGTAGTGCTTGGTGAGATATTGTTGCACTGTGCTCTTGATTTCACTCGGGTCCAGCGGCTCATGCTGGAGTCGTGTGATTTCGTCAAGCATCACGCGTACTGCCTGATTTGCGTCAACCGCGCTCACGTAAATCCCGCCGAGGTTCGCCCGCTGGCTGCCCAGAAACGCGTCTGGAGCGTAGGAAAGATTTCGCCGGACGCGCACTTCAAAAAAGACCCGCGTTTGCAGAACGGACGAGGCCACTCGCATCGCATAGATGTCCGGAGTCGTCATTGATGGCGCCACGTAACTTCCCATCACGTAGTTGGTAGGCAGGTCGCGCGTTGTAATGTCTACGGCTGAACCATCGAAGGCCAACGCCGGCGGAGGCGATGGCTGGTAATTGCCACGCGGCAGCTTACCGATGGAAGCCGCAACCTGGTCTTTGATCTGCCGCGGATCCACATCGCCGACAACAACCAGCAGAAGACGCGAGGTCTGCATCATCTGCTGGTGATATCGCTTTACCTCATCCAGCGTCAGACCTCTGATGGATTCGGACGTGCCTTCCGGATTATTCAAGTAAGGGTGGCCGGCATAGGCTGAACGTGATTGAAGCTGTTGCAGGTAAGAGTCAGGGGTGTCCTGATCATCATTGCGCGCGACGACCAGCCGATTCTTCACCCGCTCAAAATCGTCAGGCGCGAAGCTCGGATGAAGAACCACATCCGTAAACATTTGCCATGAGCGATCGAAATTCCGCCGGGTCGTTCCCATTATCAGGGCTGAATAGTCGTAATTGATCCCGTAACTGATTCCCGTACCCATGCGCGAAGACTCGCTGCGCATGCGCTCGCGCGGAAAGTTGGCACTCGCCTCGGAAGATAGGTCGAGCATCAGCGCTTCAATCCCCGCATTTTTCTCGGTGATGTTAGTTGCTCCGCCACGCAGAAAGAGTCCCACGACGGCGGTCAGGCTACCCTCGCGGCGCTTGACGAGTACCTTGAGACCGTTGACCTCAAACTCCGTAACCAGCTTTGCCGCATCAGCCGGCGTTCTCGGTGGCGGTGCGACGCGAACTGACGTTGCCACCGCAGCGGAACCTCCAGGCGAAGTCGTAGCCTGCGCCGCGAGTGGTGACGAAGAAGACGCTAAAAGCAGGAGTGCCAGACACAGCGCCCAGATCCCTGTCAGGTGGGACGGCCCCGCGGTCCCGATACTGGCGTGCTTCAAAGACGTGTCGTTATCTTCCGGCGGTGGAATTTGCATTCTGTTTCTCATTACCAATTAAGTCGTCCGCTGTCAGGCCTGAAATTTTTGCTGCGTCGTCATTCATGAGCGCTAAGCCCACATGCGGTTTACCTAGAATGTAGCCGGTAACGTAGCGGCTGATGTCGGCACGCGAGGTAGCACGCAAGCGCGCCAAATAACCACGGTAGTAATCGAGCCCCGTCGACGCCCACCAAAAACCAATCACGTGTGTGTAGTCATCGACCTTCTCACGCGAATAAAGATCTTCAGCTTCGAGCAGCGCCTTGGCACTCTCCAGCTGTTCATCAGTAAAGTAGTCCGGGTCGTTGAAGTGGGCGATCTCGTTGTAGATGGCGCGCGTAACGGCCTTGGCCTTGTCCGGCGTCGTCTGCGCAATGAGGTTAATGGGGCCGACGTTTCGCTGTGTGTAGTAGCCTAAGACTACATTAGCTGCCAGCCCGCTATCTACCAGCGCTCTTTGGAAGCGCGAGTTCGGCTGCCTCAGAATGAACGAGAAAACATCAGCAGCGTAAGTCGCAGCGTCGTCTTTGCCGATGGAGGGACCCTGCCAGCCAAGTTCGACGATCACATTTTGCACGGGCTGTTTGATGATCGCGCCTTCGCTCTTCACCAGGGGCGGATGTTCCACAAGCGGAAACTCCTTAAACGGATCTATCGCACGGCGTGGCCAGTCGCCGAAAAGCTCCTCAACCATCGAAAAGGCGGACGGCGCACCGATGTCTCCGGTAAGTATGATGGCCGAGTTATTCGGCACGTAATACCGGCCCTGAATGAGGCGCATCTTTTCAGTAGTCGCTGAGGCAACAGTTTGTTTGTTGCCACCAGGGTCTTTGCGGCTCGGGTACTTGTAGAACAGTCGATTATTCATCTCCGAACTTAGAAAGCCGAACGGGTTCGACTCGTGACGATCGAGTTCACCTATGACCACTTCGCGCTCCTGCTCAAACTGTCCCTCATCGAAGAGTGGATAACGAACAGCGTCGCGCATGAAGTGCATCGCCACCGGCAAATTCGGCGTCGTGGTGGTGAAGTAGTAGTTGACAATCTCTTCCTGCGTTTGCCCGTTGTACATGATGCCGAGTTGATCGATGGTCTTCAGATAGTCTTCATTGTTCGTCGTGGCGCGATTCGCCTTGAAGAACATGTGCTCGTAGAGATGTGATAATCCGTTTAGCTCAGGCGGTTCCGTGAACGAGCCGTTGCGGACCGCCAGTTCAACCGTTACGAGCGGCACCGAATGATCTTCGAGAACGATGATCTCCAACCCGTTACTCAACGTCTTGTTGACAAAGGGCACAGCCTCGGCAAGCGGGACTGACTTCGCAGGCGCAGGCGCCGCTGCTGCCGGCCGGGGTGCTGCGGCTGGAGGCGTTCGCTTCTGACCCGGGGTTAGCACCGGATTCACAAGTAAAGACCAAACTAATAAGAGCAGAAGCAGACTACGTTTCACGGAAGACTCCCTTGAGGAATGTTCGACCTCTGTTTGACGGCGCACCTGGCAGCCGGATCCTGAGCGAGCACATTCGATGTCCGATTTGGGGCATGAGATGTCAGGCACGCCATGATTTCATTCTTCCCAACATTTGCTGTAAGAAACCCACTCCTTCGAGGTTAGCCTGACGACGTAGAATTGACAAATGGCTGCGCGTCAACCTGAAGACTTAGGGCGCTTATTAATCCGACTGCTGATAAATTGCCGCCCTGGACACTTTGACAGATAATCCGGTGCGTAGTTGCAAAGCTTGGTTAGGTCTCCAGTGCTTATGGGCGAAGATCTTCGCGTACTACTGTTTCTAAGCTCAATCGTCGTTATCTATGTTCTGGCCGGCGCGATTGTCATTAGATGGCTGCTACAAAAACTTAATCTAATCTCAATTTCCCAAAGTCGCGCACAGCGGTGGTTGCGTCGAATAATTCTTAGCCTTGCGGGTATCGGCGTTCTCTGCGGCGCTTACGGTTACTTTGTTGAACCTTACTGGTTAAGCGTTTCTCATATCACAATCCAAAGCCCCAAATTTCCCAAAGGCTCGCGAGCTCTTCGTATCGTTCACATCTCTGATCTGCACAGTGATCCAAAGCCGCGGCTTGAAGGGCGTTTGCCTCAAGCCATTGCGGCTGAGCGGCCAGACCTCATTCTCTTTACCGGCGATTCTATAAACTCTCCCGCCGGCCTGCCGATATTTAAAGAGTGTCTAACCGAAGTGGCAAAAATCGCCCCCACCTTCGTTGTTAAAGGAAATTGGGATGCATGGTATTGGAGCCGCCTGGACCTGTTTGGGGGGACAGGTGTTCATGAGCTGAACGGTGATTCCTTTCAGGTTCAGGTTAATGGTCTACCGGTTTGGATTGCGGGAGTCGGAGTCGAAAATGAGGAGCAGATGGAACAAGCCATCGCTTCCATTCCGCCTGATGCTTTCAAGATATTCCTCTATCACTATCCTGATTTGATCAAGGATGCAGCGGCACAAAAGGTGGATTTATACTGCGCCGGGCACACACACGGCGGACAGGTCGCTTTGCCGTTTTATGGCGCATTGGTCACTCTCTCAAAATATGGCAAACAGTATGAAGCGGGACTTTATCGTGAAGGCGAGACCTGGTTATACGTGAATCGAGGTATTGGCATGGAAGGTGGTTCTGCACCTCGGGTTCGCTTTTGGGCAAGACCAGAGGTGACCGTGATCGAGATCACTCCGGAACCGTAGGTCGAGATCAAAAGCCACATCCCGGGTCAGGTAGAGCTATTAAATTTCTGACCTCTCACCTCAACCCGCGTAAGCTTCATCCTGCTCAATCCGCGACAACACCCAATCAAACTCTCCCGAGGTTATCTTTCCGCCACAGAATTCACAAACGCCGGCATTGTTTACCCGGAGCGGCGCGCCACAATTGGGACAATTCAAGCTGGCATTCGCAGGTATCGGCTTGGCCTTGCGGCTACGAATAAAGGTCCAGTACTCACTCCAGGATCTGAGCTTCGATTTCGAGCCGCTAACAACGTTACCGCGCTCGTCAATAGTGTAGTCGAAGCCCTGTGCTCCAATTCGCAACGTGATCGAAATATAAAACGCGTCTTCCTGGATCTTCACGGGCTGGAGCGCTGTGATCCGGCACTGGTCAAGCGCATTGCGCAGATGCTGTCGCTTGTAAGCATCAATCCAATACTGATGCATCTGAAACAGATTGTCCGTTTCGTGAGGCCGCGCGCGCTCCCAGTTGAGCGTTGACCAGGCAGCTTGCAACTCGTCAAAGATCAGCCGTGCGCGCGCCTGAAATTCCCCCCAGGAAAAGTTCGGATTGTTCTTCTCAAACTCAACGCGAATGTCTCTGAAACCGGGTTGGACAACGCTGGGCAGGTCGGTACCGACTTCCGGCACGTCCGAAGTAAGCAACGGGCCTTTCGCCTCCGTGCTCAGTAACTTAATGCCCCGCACGTACCACTGAAACTCACCGCTCTCGATCTTCGTGCTGCAAAACGCACAAGCGCCCACCGTATCTTTCTGCAAGGGAGCGCCACACTTCGGGCAGTGCAACGCGGTCGCCTGGGCTGGTGGCGGTGACAACACGTCGCGCTTGCGTTCCAGGTGCCAGCGCTCGCGAACGTAGTAACTCATTTCCGCCGGTGGGCCGCCGTTTGCACTTACCACTTCGGTGTAGTTAGTTTCAAACACGAGCGTAATGTTGACGGTGGGTGATTCCAGGCCGGCGATATTAGCGATCCGCATCCCGCCGACGATGATTCCCTTCACTTCTTTCAAGCCTTTAGGATTTCGTTGGACTAACGACTTGCGCGCCGCCTCGCTGAGATAGGGCGAAAACTGATCGAGCGCATTTGCGCCGTGTCCGCGGGCGTCGTGCGCCTTGCCGTAAAGCGCGTAACAGAAATCAGTAAAAACAATTTCGGAGAAGTTAGGATCAAACTTGCGCAGCTGGGCGAACTCGCGATTGAGGCTTTGAGGCTGAGCCGTGCCAGTGTCGAGTCCTAATGTGATCACTCCTGACCCCATTAGCGTATCTGACGACGCCGACGAGAAGGTTTCCGATGCGCCCGTGCCTCGTTTTGCAAAACGGTAAACCACGAAGCCCACGACTACAACGTCTACTGGAATACCGACCGCTGGATACTCGACCGTCAGCCATACAAGCACTCTGACGATGCCGATGATCGCTCCACCATCACCACCACCCCCGCCGCTGCCACCACTGCCTCCGCCACCACTATAGGATCCGCCACCGCCGACGCGCGCCAGGACCTCGAGAGGAAACAGGATCAGGCATGCAGCCACCGCGCCGGCAAATAAGAGGAGTTCTCGGCGCGCGGTAACTCGACGCGCCATTTCATAAAGCCCGCTCTTACTGGGACCGCGGGCGTCCCGCCCGCTCTCGTGGAATGCCACGATGCTGGAGTTGAGAGGTTTGACTGTGCCTGGAGTGAACATGTTGCATGATGCGGGCGAGACGCCCGCGCTCCCAGTATTAACCAACAGGTTTCGAAGTTGCTTGAATGTCATTTCAATTCGAAACGCGGAGCATCGGGAAGTTCATTGGGGTTTTCGCCAGTTGCCGGTAGATGTTTCGAGAGCAACGCCCCGAGGTTTTCCAGTCCTGCCTGCAGCGCTTGCGCATCGGCCTTACGGCCAGCCTCATGTAGTTCAAACAGTTGTTGATTCCACTCGAGCGCGTTCACTCCTTTCAAGATGCCGCGATCGGCGATCAGCTCGAGTCGCCGCTCGAGCACGGACAGGTAGATGAGCACGCCCATCTCAGCGTTGGTGTTGGCGATGCCGGCTTCATAAAACATCGCGGCGGCGCCGGTTCGGACTGCGGCGCTGCGAAACTTGTCGGTAGTCAGCAGCCGTCGCAGCGAATTGCTGCGCGAGGTAATCACCGCCCCGATTACAAACAGCAACGCGACATCGATGGCTACCCAGTATTGATGGAAATCAAAAGGAGAGAACAGTAGAAACAAAAGACCGGCGAAAGCGATCAGGGCGCCAAACAAATAATCTGCATGACGGTAAGAACCGGAGCGCGCACGAACCACCAACACCAGTTCCGCATCGGTCGTGGTCTCGATCTTTCTTACGCAGTCGGTGAGTGCCGCTTGCGCGGAGTCATCGAATTTGGCTCGCTTCATGTCTATTGTTACTAACTTGCCGCACCAGGACTGGAAACTACGTTGGGAATCCAGAAAATTTGCCCGTCGACCTCAACCTGCTTCAGTCCATGTTTGGGCAAGTCCTTCTCTTTCAAACCGAGATACGTGAAGTGTGGCAAGTCGCTCAGCACGGTTTGAAACCAGCCGTGTTTGGCGAGTATTTCGCGCACGCGAGGATTGTCAAACTCGTTTACATCAAAGGCCAGCATGGCGATGTGTTGTGAAGTGCCGGGCGCTGCGATGGAATAGAGAATCGACTTGGAAAGATCTTTGCTGAAGTAGATGCCGCTTTTTTCAAGCTCCAACACCTGGGCAATCTGGTCGCGCAAAGGCAAATTTTTCAGGCTCGCCACCTGTGCCTCGGTCAGCCTGCCCTGCGCGAGCCAGTAATCCAGCGCCGGTTGGAAACGTGTGTGCCACAAGCTCAAGCTGTCTTCAAAACTACGCCGGGCCGCTTCAGCGCCGTCGCGCGGAGTTATATCGAGATCTTCCTTTTGTGCTTCCGCGCGCGCCTTCAACAACTGCTTCATCGCTTCGGGCTGCAATACCACTTCGTCAAAGCCAAACGTTTCTGTTTCGTAACCCGCCCGCTCCTGAAACTGGGTGACTTCAGCTTCGCTGGTGAACACACAAACAGGCGGTGGCATCACCTTCTTCGCTATGAAGATCGCGCCGTAGTCTTCAAGCACGCGGCGCGATACCGGATCGGCTGAGGGACAAATGCTTTCGATATTCGTCTTGCGTTTCCTGAGTGACTTGCGCAGGACTTCATAAAACGAGGCTGGCGAGTCGCCATTGTTTACTTCGGTTGGTTTTGTCATCTCGCCGGAAGGTTTTCCTGTCGTTGCACCGGTGGTCGAATCTTGTCTGCCGCGCGACAGCGCCGGCGAAGTCGAGAGCAAGAGAAAGATTACTAGAGCTGTCAAAAATTCAACGCTGCGGCCACATCTAACCAAGCTTTCACCACCATCTTCCGCAATAACGTATCAACTAAACCGGGGTGACCGAAGGGATCATAGTAGTGCACGCTCGCCACGGTCAACAAAGCATCACGCTGCGCCCGGCTCGGCTCCAGCTATATACTGTCTTTGGAGACCGACTGTCGTCAGGCGAGCGCCCGCTAGTGCGCCAATGAAATATCGCGAACTAATCAGAGAAATTGTAGACACCTACCAAAAGCATGGCTGGGAATTGCGGCGCGCCCTTTTCCGTCCCGAAACCATCAGCGAGCTAACCGAAGGGCTTGCTTCCGATTCTTTTTCGTTGGACGAGGTGCGCGTGGACGAGGCGCCGGTCGACGGGTTGTGGTTTTCGCGCCCATCACATGGACAGCGGGAAGCCTGGGAGTTAAGACTGCTGGCAGAAAATCCCTTTGCGTTGTTTGAGACGTTTGAAAAAGATGAAACGGAAGCGGAGCGGGAAGAAGTGCGACTGGAGATGGAAGCGCGACTGCGAGACTACGCGAGCAAAAAGTGATGAGTAATGAGTCACAACCGAGCCGTCACTCATTACTGAGCACTTATTACTGCTTTCACCTCAACTTCCCCATCTTTACAGGAATCGTCACACGTTCTCCGGCTCGCATGATCACGACATCTACGGGTTGATATGGAATGGCGCGTCGAACGCGCTCGCGCAATTCTTCGGGAGTGCGAATCGGCGTACCGCCAAATTCAATTACGATATCGTCATTCTGGATCCCCGCCATAGCCGCGGGCAGACTGGGGTCGACGTCGTTCAACTTGACACCAAAAAGTTTTGTTCCCGGAATCTCCACACGTTCCGAATCGTCATCATTGTAACCAAATCGCCCCCGGCCTTGCGGGCGATTCTCAAACTCATCACTCAGCCGTTCCAAATCGTCTTCTGAAATCGTCGTCAGTTTAGTGTTCTTAGTTTCGCCGTCGCGAATGTAAACAACATCAACTGTCTTTCCAATCGGGGTCCGCTCCAAAAGATTCGCTATGTCATCGTCTGAATGTATCGATTGGCCATCAAACTCGGTGATGATGTCGCCGCCTACAAGCCCCGCCTTGTCTGCTGGCGAGCCAGGAGCCTTAATGTACTTAAAGGTGACGCCGATGTCGCCATCAACTGTGTCGAAATCGTTGACGCCGGCGTAGGATTTCGGCGCCGCCATAGTCGGTGCACCGCCGCGACCAATACGGGCTGCCCGCGGTATCTGCTTGACGAACGCCGTAAGTGCGCCTGCCGTTATGAAGAAAATGAGCAAACCTATAAACATCCAGGACGTGCCGCTGATGCGGCGGCGTTTCCCAATTTTTCCGCGCGCCGGTACTGACATCTGTCCAAAAGAGTAGGGACCCGAATTTGGCGCGTTGTTACCCGGCAGGGTTCCGGGCGGCACGTTCTGAAAGCGAACTGTCTCGGTGTACTCAGCGGAGCCTTCTCCTAAGCGGAAACCGCAATTACGGCAAAATCGCAGCCCTGCAGGCATAGGCGAGCGGCAGTTGCCACAAGTTGAGACCCCAGCTTCCATTTCGGGATTCATAGGCATTTCTCGTCTCGTTCACTAAATCGATGAGACTCGGGCTCGCTTGTCAACGAAAGAATAGCAGATTTCTATACGCCGAACGGAGCGTTACGGTTGCATTTATGGTGAGTCTCCAATAGTAAAGGAACCCTGCCCAGGAGGCGATTCGAAGAGGAAACACGCAAGACGCACGGCTGTAGACGATCAATGTTACTGGCATGGCGCATGCTCATTTCAGGCTAAGTCGGCCTGACCGGTTTCATGAGGCCGGACGCCCGCACCAGCCTTGGACATCCGTCGTGGTTGGGTGCAATATCTTTTCAAGTTTAGTAAGCTCATCGCCAGGATGGCTATGACCTCTGGAGGCATAACGTGGAAGTTACCAAGGCACTTGCTGCTCTACAGCCGCTCTACGGCAAAGACAATGTTGAGATTTTAACGGTGGATGGACAGCGTGTGCGGGGCACCGTTCGCAGCATGAAAACCACTCAGGCGCTCACTACTCCCAGCGTAAAAATGGAATGCGCGAATGGTCAGATCGTAAAAATACCGTTTCCCTCTATCTCCGAAATTAAAGACCATAATGGAAAGTAGGCAGTAGGCAGGGGCAGGAAAGCAGTAGTTTTTCGTTGCCTTTTCTCCTGCCACCTGCTCCTGCCGACAGCTTACTGTTTTTTCCCGTCCGCATCGCTTATAGTACGCCGTTTTAGTTTTGGCCCCACGGGGCTGTTTTAGGAGAGTTTGGAGACTTGTCACTAACTATGGAAGATTTTGGCGGCCGGCTCGCCAGTGTTTGGTCGGAACTCCGACCAACAACACGCGGCCTGGTCGAACGCGCACTGCAAACGCCCAGCGGTGCCGCGGCGGCCCGTAAAGCAAATACTGCTAACGCTCCCTACGATGCCCGCGCAGACAATGAATTAAGCCGACTGCTGGCTGCGCTTGACGAACGTGCCCTGGAAACTAATGCTTCGCTGGAGGCAGAGAAAGAGGGCCAACTCCGCCACATGGCTGATACCTGCGCTGCGGTGTTGCAGGAAAAGACGCGCTCTGCCGAAGTCTTCGCTCAGCTTGTGCGCCGTGCCGACAATCGGCGAGATTACGCGCGAATCGATATGCTGGCAGACGCATTGACGGGTTACGCTCCCAGCGAAATTTGCGAATTGGCGCGTTCGCAGGATGTGGTTGTCAGGGCGCTGGCTATCGAGACATTGGCTCAGTTTCCGACGTCCTCGTTGGTTGCGCTGCTCGGTGATCCAGTGGATTCCGAGATAGCGCGCGATGCTCTGCGCCGCCAGGCGGTGGATTATGAGTCAGAAGAAGCAAGACAAATCGTAAATGCGCTGGCGCAGGTTGATGCGTCGAGCGAGGACTTCTAGCGGGAAGCAGTTACCTCACACAAGAAAGCCAAAAGAAGATTTTCCATTTGTCATTTGACATTTGCAGAGCGACAGACGACGGTGGACGGCCGACCGCAGCGAAGGATGGCGTTCTCGGTCGTTCGTCGCCGGTCGTCGGTCGTTTGTTTCAATGACAAATGGAAAATCTTCTTTTGTTTTGGTTTAGAGCTGAGGGGGAAAAACCTAACCTGCGCCAATCTCGTGAAGTCTCTTCACTACCTGATCAATCAACCAATTCGGGGTTGACGCTCCTGCGGTCACGCCAACGCGCTTCGCATTTCCCAGGTCGGCTGGATTGATCTCTGCCGGCGTTTCTATCAGGTAACTTTTCGCGCACTGTTCCTGGCAAACGGCCAGCAGCTTGACGCTGTTTGAGGAGTGTCGTCCGCCGATCACATAGAAAACATCAACTTGTCCCGCCAGCCCACGCGCGGCGTCCTGTCGATCGCGCGTGGCCGAACAAATTGTGTTGACTACTTGCGGTTCAGCATCGGCCTTCGCGCGTACGGCTTCCGCAACTTCAAGAAAAGTCTGCAGCTTGATGGTGGTCTGGGAAACGACGAGCGGCGATCGCAATTGCGGAAGTGCAGCGACTTCTCCGGCATCGCGCACGACGTAGGTATTCTTCGGCGCATAGCCGACTACGCCGATCATCTCGGGATGATCCGGATTACCTGCCACGACGACATCTCGGCCATCCTTGGCAGCGCGTTCCGCCAGATGTTGGACTCTGGTTACGAAGGGACAGGTAGCGTCAATAACTTTTGCGGCCCGCCCTTCCAGGTCGCGTTGCACCTGCGGCGTGACACCGTGGGCGCGAATTACGGCGATTGTATCGGCGTCAGCCTCGCTTGGCTCGTCAATAGTCGATACACCCAGGTCCCCCAGTCGCTCCATCTCCTGTGCGTTGTGAATCAACGGCCCGAGCGAACGGATAGGACGTACGCCTTCGTCGAGCGCATCTTCAACCATTTCGACGGCGCGTTCGACGCCAAAACAGAATCCGAATTCTTCAGCCAGTAAGACTTCCATGCGTTACACTATCGGTTCAGGCGCGCCTTCCGATTTGTCCTGATTACACCTTTGCTGCCACTCTTCACGAACCCTGTCGCCGCCGGCTACACGCGCGTCAACCCACTCGATGTCTTTATCAATTAAAGACCGAATTGTGGTCAGGAACGATTTTTTCAGGTCGCCGAGGTTATGCGCCAAATCCTTCGGCAGTATCGCGTACGAAACATCGCCGACATAACGAAGCGCATCGGACAGCTCGTCGATAAGGTTGCTTCCACATTCGGTTTGCGACTCAGATTCCGCTGTTTCCTGCATGATTAATTCCTCCAAACGCATATAACCGCGGTGAATTCCTACGGCTCGAGTATCTTAGCACTAGTCAAATACGACCGCACGGCCGCGCCCGTTCCATCCAAAGCAAAAGGGGGGTAACCCAACCGCCCGGGGGGATTGCCGCATTACAAAAATGAATCCGCTGTCCCACCAGGGCGTTAAAAGGACAGTAGTAGCGTTTGTGTCGGTGGGTGCAGGTTGTAATATTCAGGAAGATGCCGGCAAAAAAGGAGTAGTTCATGTCTCTGATCCGCCTAATGATTTTTGTCCTGCTGATGTTCTTCACCTTTTGCGGCCCTGCTTTCGCACAGCGACCGGGACCGCAATTTCGCCGCCCACTTGCCTGCGAGCCGGTGGAGCCTCGAACAAAACTCGAGGCCATTGAATGGAAATATGAGCGAGTGCTGGTCAAGGGCTTTAGTGAGATCGCTACTTTCAATGCCCGCAACGTCGAGGTTCGCGTCGACGCGGTGGAACTCAAGGACGCCGCCACGGCGACACGGGCCATTGGGCTGGTGATTGCTTTACGAGAAACGGGTGAGAGCCCTCGTGAAAATAGATCGTTCGTTGACTACGAAGAGATCGATCGACTACTGCAGGGTTTGACTGCAATCGGGAAAGTAAACGAATCCGTTACCAAGCTAGCCAGCTTCGAGGCTCGCTATCGCACGGTGGGCGATCTTGAATTTATTGTATTTCGCCAAAGCCGAAGCGGGATTGCAGCTTCCCTTACAACTGGCATCTGTGATCGGGTTACCGCTCCGCTTACCCTCGACGACCTGGACAGACTGAAAGCACACATCGTGGAAGCGAAGACGCGACTCGACGAGATCAAATAGCATCTGCGTTCCGTTGTGACGGAAATGATTTGGCCGCGGGTTTACGCGGATGAACACAGATCAGATCGGGAACCAGGGAGACTCGGTCAAGGAGTTTCCTCGTTTTCTCATAAAGGCTTTTCTGATTCGCGTTTATCTGCGTTCATCCGCGGCCCAAATTCCGAGGACTGCAATCCCTAACTTATCTTGCCGGCTGCGTCGCGCGCTCGGTATCGAGCGAGTCGAAATTCAAGGCCGCATTGAACAGCAGGAAGAAGCTCCCTTGAGTTTGATGTCGCCACATTGGATTGGTCGCAAACATGACAACGTGGCCGCGACCAACCGGCACATCAATCACTGCCGGCGCATTTGCCAGTTCTGAGCCGCCGGCCAGCATGCCGCTTACCAGCAGATTCTTCTCGTCTGAAGCAAAGCGCAAAACAACGCGCGGTCTTTGCGCCGGCGGCACATAGAAAGCACCGAGCTGTAGTCGTTGTTCTTCAGTCAACGTCTCCTCGCCGCGATTGGCGGCGGGCGATGGCGACGGGGAAGCCGGCGGAGGCTGCGGCATCCCCTGCACGATGTCCGCATCGGTTAGCGACCCTCGTCCGGAGGGTCTCGCTCCCGGCGTACCATCTCCACCACCGAAACCACCGAGATTTAGAGCGGCCACTTGAAACAGCGGGGCCTGATTGAAGTAGATTGGCAGCGTCTCTTCATAGCCATAAGCGATCGGACTGTTGCGGTCGCTGAACTTCGCATTGTAGATAGAGCCGCGCGCCTGCAGTTGGCGCGGCTCCTGAATGCCAACGCCGGTGGTGATTCCAAAGTCGATCGGCAAACGAGCGGTGTTGGCCACCACGACAAAAAGGCCGCCGTCCTGAACAAACTTTTGCAGATTCATGACGCCGGTCAATCCCATGCCGCCGCGGATGTCGTCTGATTGATCGGGCGAGAGTCCCATGTTCGGAGTTAAGTCTGACTGCTTCCAGGGAATCGGATCGCCGCGCATGGGAATGCCGTTGACGATGGCTTGCGCCGTTCCGTTGAGTGGCGGAAAGATGATCACGTCAAACTTATCGCGCAGGTTCGCTGTGTTTCTCACCACCTGATCCGAAATGTAGCTATAAGGAATCTGCAGCCGGTCAAACTCGATGCGATACCAGCCATCGTTTTGGGTGTTTGTCCACGAGTGTAGGATTGCTATCCGCGGAACGCTCAGGCCGTGCATCTTTACTTCCGGCAACTTATCGACTGCCAGGGCGGTCAGACCCAGTTCACCCACAGCCGCGTCCAATTGCTGACGCACATCAGCAGGATTGCCGTCAGACTTGATTACAAACGAGCCGGCGTTGAACTGCTTGTCACCGATCTTGAACGACGCTTCCGCCGCACTCATCTTCACATCTTTGAGTCTGTAGCGAAGCGTGGCCAGCGTGTTGTCAGTATTGTGATTGATCAGGTAACCGGCGGCGCCCGAGCCAGCGATGCTGCCGCGTACTGCTGTATCAACGGTAAGGAGTCTCATCGGCTGTTGCAAGATCGCGGAATCAGTGACGCGAACCGTTTTGATGTTGCGTAGCGGTCCCAGCGTCCAGCCGGTGTCGTCGTAAGGCCGAGGATCGTTGACGTTGTAATACTGTGTGTCAAGCATCATGTCGGC
>JBOGOP010000054.1:0-23384 GCA_050747225.1 Pyrinomonadaceae bacterium | reverse complement strand
CGCGTTAATCGAAAAGGCAACGAGGCTCTCAGGTCTCGCCTTGATGGAAGCGATGCGTTCGACTGTCCCCGACATCTACGAGTACGAGTTGGACGCAGTGGCGAAATACGTCTTTTATCGCGATGGCGCACAGGGCGATGCCTACTACTCGCTCATCGCCAGCGCGCAGAATGCCTATTGGCCACACTACAATGCGGGACAGCGGCAGATGCGGGATGGCGAGTTTCTCCTGATGGATTACGCGCCTGACGTTGGCTACTACATGGCAGACGTAACGCGTATGTGGCCGGTGAACGGAAAGTTCAACCCCTGGCAACGCGAGTTGTATGGTTTTTACCTGACGTGTTACCGCGCGATCCTGAATCACATCCGGCCCGGCGTCACGGCGCAGGTAGTGAAGCAGGAAGCTGTCCGCGAGATGGAGACGGCGCTCGGAAACACGAAGTTTTTGAAGCCGGAATACGAACGGGCCGCACGCGAATTCGTAACGAACTATCGGCAATCGGCGACTAACCCACGCACCAGTCTCGGCCACTGGGTAGGCATGGCGACTCACGACGTTGGTGTGGATTCAGGTCCACTCCGTGTAGGGATGGTCTTTACGATCGAGCCGGCCCTGGTCGTTCCGGAGGAGAAGATCTACGTGCGGTTGGAAGACATGATTGTGATCACGGATAGCGGCGCGCGCATCATTTCAGATTTCGTTCCCATGGACATATCAGGCATTGAGAGGGTCATGCAGGAGGAAGGGATGTTGCAGCGGTATCCGCGCAGCAAAGTGGGTCAATAGCCGCTAACGTTATCTAAGGTAACCACGGAAGGGATCCATGCGAACTCTCTATCCTGAGACTGAGCCTTACGACAGCGGCCACCTCAGCGTGTCCGGTGTTCACGAACTCTATTACGAGCAATGCGGCAATCCAAAAGGGAAGCCCGTCGTCTTTCTGCATGGTGGGCCAGGCGCCGGTTTGGTTCCAGATTACCGACGCTTTTTTGATCCCGAAGCTTATCGCCTGATTCTCTTTGAGCAGCGCGGGGCAGGCCGAAGCGTCCCTCATGCTTCGCTCGACGACAACACCACCTGGCATCTGGTCGAGGACATCGAAAAGTTACGCGAGCATTTCCGTGTCGACCAATGGCTCGTGTTTGGTGGTTCATGGGGCAGCACGCTCGCGCTCGCCTATGCTGAAACACATCCTGAAAGGGTGCGTGGACTAGTGCTGCGGGGCATCTTTCTTTGTCGTCCCAAAGAGACTAGTTGGTTTTACGAAGATAGCCAGGGCGCCAGCGCGATATTCCCGGATAAGTGGGAAGCGTATGTACGCATCATTCCCGAGGCTGAGCGTAGCGATATGATCGGCGCGTATTACCGTCGCCTGACGAGCGATGATCAGTTAGTGCGTTTGGAAGCGGCGCAGACGTGGTCAACCTGGGAAGCGAGTGCTTTAAAGCTTCTGCCAGACCAGAAGCTGATCGATGACTTCAGCGAGCCAGAGCTGGCGATTGCGCTGGCGCGAATCGAGTGTCACTACTTTATGAACAACTGTTTCTTCGACACTGACAACTACCTGCTTGAGCATATCGACCGCATTCGACACATTCCAGGCGTGATCGTGCATGGTCGTTACGACGTGATATGTCCGTTTATGAGCGCCTGGGATCTGCATCGAGCGTGGCCGGAAGCGACGCTCAACATCATTGCCGACGCCGGACACTCGGTAACCGAACCCGGCATTGCGGATGCCCTGGTCACGGCGACGGATGGCTTTCGTTGAAGGTTTTCGTCACCGCCAGATCCACGAAATACAACGAATTTCCACGAAGAAGGAGTTTAGTGTTACTTAGTGTGATTTCGTGGATTGTTGCTTGTGCTTCTATATTAAGACCTGTCGAAAGAATCTCCTCTAATTCGCTGTAAATCCGCCGTCGATCATGTGAATGGAGCCTGTGCAGTACGACGATTCATCGCTCGCCAGAAACAGTGCGAGCTTTGCAACTTCTTCATTGGTTCCGTATCTACCCAACGCAATCTTGGAGGTGAAACCGGCCCTTACCGCACCAGGATCCTCCGGCGAGTACTGCGCTTCGAGTGACTGAATCATTCGGTTATCAATCGGACCCGGTCCGATCGCATTGACGCGAATTGCCGCCGGCCCCAGCTCCAACGCCGCTGTTTTGACGAGGCCAATGACCGCGTGCTTGCTGGCGATGTAGGGTGCCATCGCGGGGTTGCCGACCACTCCAGCAATCGACGACAGCGCGATGATTGATCCGCCGCCGCGCTTTTTCATCGGTTCGACGCAATATTTCATCGACAGCCAGACGCCGATGACATTGGTTTGGAGCACTTCTTCAAACCCCTGACGGCTAAGCGTCTCGATCGGAGACAACTTTCCTTCCGTACCGGCATTAGCAAGCAGTATGTCTACACCGCCAAAAGCTTTGACCGTCGCCGCGACGGCTGCCGCCATTGCCTCTTCATCGGTAGCCTCGGCGACGGACTGGGCGAGTCGGGGGTTAGCGCCGAGGCGTCCAACCGTTTCATTTAGCTTGTCTTGTGAACGACCCACGAGCATTACGCTCGCGCCTTCCTCGAGAAACAGCTTTGCGGTTGCTTCACCGATTCCTCCGGTTGCACCCGTGATAATCGCCGCTTTGCCATCCAGCCGCTTTCGGTAATCATTATTTTGATTCACTAGTTTCTCCTTCAACTAATTTAGAGTGCTGGCGCGACGCACCTGATCGATTTGTTCAGGCTCACTATGGAAGACGAATCCTTTGTAACAGTTCGTGATAGTGAACCATCGGAGCAAAGGGTCTAGCTGCGGCTCAACCTTGGGCGGGCGGATCTCTCAAGGCCAGGTACGGGGTAACCATTTCAATGGGACGGGCACAGTTATGTCTTTGGCTATTTGTTCTGGGCGGCTGAAAGAGCGCGGTCATATTATCCGCATTTAGTCGAGCGCGCCAGAGACCAGCCATAGGCATTCCGTGGGCTAGTCGATGGTCAATACTGCTTCTGCTTTCGCTCGCTTTGCGAGGTAGGCGGAGAGGAGATCGGCATCCTCCTCCTTAATATTTGAAAACGCCCCGCCGACCAGCCAACGGCCCTTGCCTTCTTCGCCACCGGAGCGCTGATAGGTGAGGATGGATAGTAAGGCTTCAATCCTGCCATTGGGAAGATTAATCGTCACAAACAAAAGCCGGCCTACACGAGCCACTTCCTTTTCGGCAAAGCGTGTCCCGACAAAAGCCAGGGCCGCCCCAAACTTGCTAATCACTTCACAATGACCCAGGGAAGATCGCGAGTAAGTCACCTTGCCGGTCTCATGATTTTTCTCGGCCAGGTGAATGGTTGCGGGCAAGTGTGCCTGGTAGCGGGGCGCGCGTCGCCGGTTATAGGAAGGCTCTTTTTCGGTAGAACGCGCTCTTTTGTACTTCCTAAATGGGCCGAGACTTTTGAATTCCAGACTGCAATTGTTGCATAGCAGTTCATGCAGTCCGATTAGTCGCAGCGGTGCCACAACCGCGTTATAGCCACGCTGAATCCGTGAACTGTTGCACCTCGGACACCGCATATCACCCATCATAGCAGTTTCTACTCGCCGCACTGTCTGCCGGCGTATAGTTCGAATGGGGCTGGAGCTGGACCCTCTCGTTATCGGTCTAACAACATGGCACGTTGCCGGTGCACAGCGGTGTTGCGCCGAATCGTCAAGAGTCATGAGTCATGAGTCAGAGTCTTTCGCGAGCGAAATCTAATGAAGCACTCGTGATGATTCATATTGATAACACCTTGAAGCGCCAAATAACTCGCATTGCAACGCGATTGAGCCTATAAGTTACTGCACCGTTCCTTAGGCTGGCCCATCAATTGGTTAGGCGCAAGTTATGAAAACATCCAAAAACATTCTCGGTTTATTGATTTTACAGATCGTCTGTTTGTTTGCAGCACAGCCAATATTTTGTCAAACGGAAACCATTGACATCATTCAATACACACCGCCGCCGGGTTGGACTAAAACATTCAAAGAAGGCGCGGTAGTCTTTAGTGATATTAACGAGACCACGAACGCGTTTTGTGTCCTGACCGTGTATGCAAGCAGCGCGAGTGCGGGCAGCCCGCAAAAAGATTTTGCCAGCGAGTGGAACGATGTGGTTATCAAACCATTTAAAGCCGAGGCAAATCCAAAAACACAAACACAGTCCAACGCTGAAGGCTGGCAAGTTACCGTAGGCGGTGCGCAAATTGAGCTGGGGCAGGGAATCAAGGCCGCTGCGATCTTGACTGTCTTTAGCGGTTTCGAAAAAAGAGCGAGCGTTCTTGTCATCTTTAACGACGAATCACATCTGGCGCAGGCAAGTGCGTTGATTGATGGAATCAAATTGGATAAGTCCAAAGTCTTAGCCGGCACCGCTCCGCCAGTTCAAACTAATCCAGGCCCATTTATTCAAGGAGATCCATTTCCGGATAAACCGCATGTTCAACCGCAGAAACCACTAGCCGGTCCACTCAGACAGTCGATTACGATTGCAGATCTGGTTGGCACCTGGGATAACGGTGCGGCTGGCGTGACAACCTATGTTGACTCGAGTAGCGGCAACTATGCTGGAACGGATACAACCTTTTACGCGGAGAATTACACGATCAAGCCTAACGGTACCTTCGAGCACAGATTTCAGGGACGTACCGGAAATCACACTGTTCGCGAAGTGGAGACCGGCAATATCAGCTTGTCGGGCGGTGAGGTCATCGTCAACTTCACCGGTGGCGATCGCAGGTCAACTAACAGATATCAATTTATTGCGTTTATGCCGTTGGCAAACGGCGGAGCGGTTCTTACTCTTATCCAACTCGGTGACAACGATAAGGTATACGACGCCGAGAGGCTTTATTGGTCATGCTCTCACCCTGAAGGTTTCATTCGCTGCGTCAGCGGGGACGTATGGACACTGCGTGCTGCCAGCCGAGCGAGGTGACAGTGGAGTGAAGAGTGGCATGTTAGGTTTCAGCTGATGTCGCGCCTTTCTCGCGGTTTCGGTGACGAGGTTGAATCATGTGGCGATGCATAAACTGTGAAACCCAAATTGAAGATCAACATACTTTCTGCTGGCAGTGTGGAAAGAAACGAGTTCTGCGGCAGGAACTAAGAGAGGAACCGCGAAAGGAATCGGCGGTACCTGCTTTTGAGTCCTTTGAGCAGCTTGCCCCGGAGCCCGCAAGTCATCGTTTGCTATTTAGACGTGGCTTCTTGCAGAGACGTCTGCTCTCGTACGCGCTGATTCTTGTCCTTTTCGTTATCTTCAAAATCCTCGCCTCACAATTCTTCGGCACTTATGGACTCTACATCTTCGTAGCACTGGCGTTTATTGCACTCATTATTATTCTCTGGCGCTTCTTCCATCGCGACGCAAGCGAGGGAGTAGGAATCAATCTCCATTGAGCGGCGGGCTGTTTCCGCGCTGAAGGCGCGAAGTGTGAAAGCCTGGGGCCACGGCCACAGGTTGAGCCGAGGACCACCCACTACTACAACGTTGCGAGCCGGAACGCTGCCATTTCCTCTCCATTGCGGACCAGCAGAACGTCTCCAGCCAGCACGGGATGGTTCCACGTCTTGCCTTTGATCGCCGGAACGCGCGCGAGTTCCGTGAACTGGTCGGGCGTTGCCTTTACCAGCGCCAGATCACCCGCCTCTGACAGCACCAGCAGCACGTCCTGGTCGGCCAACAAAACGAGTTGGCCGTGGCCGTATCGTCCGCCCTTCCACTTGCGCTTGCCGTCCGCGAGATTGATGCAGGCCAGGGTGCTGTTGTCGAAGCCAAAGGCATGGCCATTGTGAATGACGAAGTCGTTGAAGTCGGGATTCAGCTCCTCGGATGTCCAGCGCTCTGCGACGTTCCAGTCGCCGGATCCGTGCGCGAGCGCGATGCGGCGCACGCCGGCTCCGCCCATTCCGTCGCCGACGCTGATCAGAAGGTCGCCATCCGCAGTCGCGGCCGGCTGCACAACGCGCGTGTCAGATGGCCACGAGTGATTCCAAAGTAGCTTGCCGTCCGCCAGTGCGACGCTAGTAGCGCCGGTTGAGCTCATTAGCAGGATCTGTGCGACTCCATCTTTGGTCAATAGCTGTGGCGAGCTGTAACTTGAGGCGTCCTTCGGCCCGAACCATCGCGGATTGCCGTTCCGGAGTTCGTAGGCGACGAGGCTGCCGGATGCGGCTACGATGACGAGGTCGTTCACTACCAGCGGCGAGCCAGAGATACCCCAGCCAGGAATCTTTGCGCCAGTGTCTGTGACTGCATTGCGCGTCCACACGACAGCGCCAGTGCCGGCGTCGAGCACGTTTATGATTCCTGTCGCACCGAGTGTGTACACGCGACCGTTGCTGAGGGTCGGCGTCGCACGCGGACCGGGGCCGGCGTTCGACTCCCAGAAACGGGTCGCATCACTGTGTCTCCACACCGGCTTGCCGGTGCTCACGTCATAGCAGGAGACGATCTCGTTGTCACCACGCTGCTCCTGCGTAAAGAGTCGGCCATTTTGGACCGCGAACGACGACCAGCCCGGCCCGATCGGACGGCGCCACAATTCGACCGGAGGCGACGTTGACCAGTCGGTCTTGATCCGCACGCCGCGAACGATGCCGTCGCGCCGGGGTCCGCGAAAGCCGGGCCACTCGACTCCCGTCTCCGCCGCTGCCGGAGTTGACGGAAGCGCCGCGAGCGCCGTCGGCTCGTCGCCCTGTGCCAACAGCCGCTCCTCGGGAGTTTTCGACCAGCGCCAGTGGAAATCGTTATCGAAGTCTGAAGTAAGACCGCCGGTACGGATGAGCGTAAACACTCCGCACGCGAGAAGAATCGTCGCAACCATCGCCGCACGCCGAGGCCCGGCTGAGAGGCGACGGCTGGTCACTGCCCAGGCGACGAGAGCGAGACTCAGGATCGGGATCGCAATGACATAGAGCAAGTACCCCATGGAGCCGCCCGCGATCGACGCGTGGACGATGCGCTTTGTTCCAATCAGCGCGACGATCATCAGCACGAGAGCGCCCACGCGCTCAAGCCAGGGTGCGCGGCTGAGGAACAGCCACCATAGCCCGATCGCCCACCCGCACAAGACTCCGCCGAATATTCCGTAGAGAAGGGCCGCGGGTCCGAAATAAGGAACAACAAACCAAAGAAGCCACTGCAGTATTAGGAGGGTCACACCGGGCCAGAGCCGGAGCGGTTTCCGCGGAGTCGATTCGCCAGTTGGGGGGATAGTCATGTTAGTCATCCTGTACGCGCCTCGCAGGCCGTTTGTTCCTTCCACTCTGCGGCACAACGGTCGCTGCACCTAAGAGGCCAGCCTGAAGAGAGTGCAATCATTCGTCCCGTAACTCAAATTGGCTCGATCAAACAGATTGCAATCTGGGAGCCTGCTCACGCACTCGGATTCGGATCCAGCGGTGACGTGCGTCCGGAACGATCATGAAGCCCTTGCCGCAACCGCTCCCGCTCCTCAGGGGTCATGTGCTCCCAGCGTTCGCCCAGGCGCTCGGCCATACGCTCTGACACGCGTTCAGACACCCGGCGGCGGGACCTGGAGTGTCCGGAGCCACTGTGCATTCCAAATCCGCCGAACAGGATCCGGCACAGCACCAGCATTCCCAGCGCTTGCCAGAAGGTGAGCTCGTGCCAGCCAAAGAGCGGTGGCAGCAGCCAATTCCACAGGTGCATCACTATTTGGCCGCCGATGAAGGCAAAGAGCACCATCCCCAGAATCGCCAGCGGAGCTATCAAAATCAATTTCATTTTCCTTGTCATCTTCAGTCCCTCATGCTTTCGTAAATTCGTCGTAAATGCTCTGCAGCCGCTCGCGCAGATGCAGCACCGCATAGCGTTTGCGCGCGAGCAACGTATTCACGCTAACGCCACTCTCAGAGGCCATCTCCTTGAAACTGCGTCCGTCCAATTCGTGTGCAACAAACACCGCGCGCTGTTCCTCGGGCAGCTCGGCGATCGCAAGCTCGAGTTCATCGAGAAACGCTTGGCGAGCGTAAAGTGCTTCCGGTCCGGCAACAGGCGAGGGAAGCAAGTCTTCCCACTTCAGTTCATCTTCTGCATCGCTGTCTGCCTCGTTGGCAACATCACTGAAGCTCTCCGGCCGTTTCTTGCGAAAGAGATCCGTGATGCGATTTCGCGCCACTTGAAACAGCCAGCCGGTCACGTGATCGATCGGCATGAGCAGGCGATTAGCTTCCACCAGCTTGTAGAAGACGTCCTGCAGAATGTCTTCTGCGTCGCGCGGATCGGGCACGCGCCGGCGAATGAAGTTGCGCAAACGCGACTGTTCGCGCTCGACGACTTCAGAGATCTGCTGATCTTGTTCTGCCATCGGCCAATTTTTCGGAAGCGCGTCGTCCACCTACCACTGTAGACGTATGGGCGAGAGGAATATTGTAGGGTTGCCAGGTCGCAAGGACGAGCGCCTTCGCCCAGGTGGGTTTCCCGTCAGCCTTGAAACCGGGCGCGCCAGCCTCCGGTTCCGTATCCGTCGACGGCGAATATGGCGCGTATTAATGCTTATGAACTAATTGCGGAGACCTGGCGCGCCGCGTCCGCTTGGTCGGCGCGAAGTGAGCGCGAAATTTGGAGTGCGGTGGCAATCCCGACGCGTCGGGAGACATCGCTTTGGATTCCTCAGGAACAATCAAAAGCGCCGTTGCCGCTTCGCTCTGCCGGCGCATTCCAGGTTCAGTCGCCCATCAGCCGTCCCGGGTTAATCTACTCGGATTTCTTCTGTGCCGTTTCTGCCGGCTGGATGCGTTCCATGTAGATCCCGCCCTGGTCCTGCTTTATCAGCCACTCCTTCGGAGACAGCTTACCTTCGGCCATCGCCTTATAGACCAGTGTCACTACGCGCTGTTGCGCGGCGTCATATTTGGCGGTGGCCGCTTCGAGCGCGGCCTTTGCTTCGTTGGCCTGACGCTGGGCCTCGGCAATTTCCAGTTGCGCCTGTGGCTCAAGACGAACTATCTCCGGCTTTGCAGCTGTCGCCGTGCTTTGCTTTGTTTGCTGGCCGCCCGCAACGGTCAGACTGAGGATGGACAAAACCAGGACAAGAGTTTGTTTCATAAGTTCCTTTCTATTGGGCAATCAGCCCGTGTGCGCGTAACTTTGAAAGTAGATCCACCAGGGCGGCGCGTGCCTCTGCGTCAACTACCGATCCGCCGCGTGGATCGGCAATCGCTGCCTGCCGTGCGCCGACGACCTGAATGCCGTTTGCTTTGTAAAACGCGCTGGAAGTTGTCGTCACATCGAAACTTGCGTTGAGTGTGCCTGGGAGGCCGGTATTGAAGTTCAGAACCCTTAAAGTTCCGGGGGCGAAGCGATCTAACTGAACGTCAGCATCATCCGGATTCGCGGTCGATGAAAAGTAGAGTGGGATGCCTGCGGCAATTCGTACATCTCCCTGCAGTTTGATCGCGGGATTGGCCGTCCAACTATTCCCGTAAGAAAAAAATGCTGCGGATTTAAGAGTTGCCGGATTAAGGTCGGCTCCGCCATTGAAGAATTTGAAGCTTGTCGCGTCGGCCATCGCTATCGAAACACCATTGTCACCTTTGCCATGCGTGCCGAAGACCAGCCATGACTGCTGGTTGTCTTCTGGAAACGGGAATACGCCGATTTGCTTTGATGAACTGCCGCCGTTGTTGAGCGTTTCGAAGATGATGCTGTCGCTGCGGGTTCGCCACTTGCCATTTTTCACATCGAACAACAACTCTTCATTCGTCCAACTCACCCCGTTGGCAGTTAGGTCCGCGAGATGGCCGGTAGTGAAGAAGATGCCGGCCGCCGACGTTACCCAATTCGTATCTCCGGTCCGACGGTTAACGTTCACTGTCAAAGGCCGGTCAGCCTGGCCGGCAGTGTTGATTGTCTGAAGATGGAACTCAAACCGCGGGGCGCCGACCCCGAAACTATCTTCAAACAACAGTCCAAAGCTCGGCGTCCCCTGCGGCGCATCTTCGGGAGCAAAGACCATTCCAACAGAGTCAGTACGGTCGTCACCAAAAGTCGTCGTGCGCTGATAGATTTGAAACGGGTCGTGTCCAGTGGGCGTCTTGAACATGATCATCGCTTCGCCTGAGCTCGTGTCTGACGGATAGGTGACACTGATGTCAATCGGCGCCCGGGGCGCCGCCTTGTTTATCCCGATTCGTTTGTAAACCTGAACGTTGCCATCATTCAGCACTCTCACTCGCGACGTGGCGTGGGTTTGTAAGTCAATAATGCCATCAGTGTCAGAATCCGAGTCAGCACCTATCGTTATGCTTCCAGAGTTGATGAGTCCACCAGTTCGAGAGACCATACCTGTTAGACCAGAGCCGTCGCCGCTGAAGCTAGTCGCTCTAATCGCCGGCAGACTATTAACGTTATAAGTAGCAATGTTGCCGAGGCCCAAATTCATGCGCGCTAAATCAGCCGCTGTTATCTCAGAAAGATTGTTGCTGCCTCGCATGGGCGCATAGCGAAGGGCCGCAACGATTTCACTGGAACCTACAATGATTCCCGTGCAATTACTGCAGTCGATCGACGGCTGTGATTGCCATCCGGAAGTGCCGACGCCAGTGCCCATGAAGACCTGGTTTGTCTCCGGCGTGCTTAATCCACTGCCGACTTTCCTCTCGATCGACATCAAGTCAGCAACCAGCACATCACGTTGCGCGCTCAACACGGGAGAGCGTACGGTCGTGCCGCTCTTGTGCCGGGCGGCCGTTGTGCCCTTTGCTCCACGCGTGCAGCCACTAAAGATTGGGCCTGATCGCGTGGTGCAGAGAATGATTTCATTATCCAGCTTCAGCGAGAGACCGCTCGCTGGGAAGCCGCCGGCGCTATCAGTCACCATGAAACTTGTCGCGTCGTCAGCGATTGTTGAATTCAGCGTTGCGGTGGGCCCGTCAGCTGTGCGGCCCAAAGAATCAAGGGAGTTCAGTTCTGTGGGGAATTTGTTGGTTAACGGCAGGTCCTGCGCGAATGCCGGCAGTAATGAGCAGTGAGCAGCGAACAACGCAAACAAAAAACCAATTGTTCTTTTCATCGATGATCTTCTCCTTAAGAGAGATAAGTCACCGGACATACGGGTGACGTACAGTCTGCAAATCCGTGCTGTATGGGCGATAATTGAAGATACAAACGGGGCGGGAGCCGACATTCTCAGTCCGTTCTTAAAGAAAAGCAAGTACTAAAGAACGCCAGTCTCGTGGATCGGGGAAAAATCGCAGTGTAAGGCTTGCGGCGGCGCAAGTCGGTTTGATTGCGCGACCGCTTTGGATATCCCATGACAATCGAAAGCGCCGTCGCCGCTTTGCTCTGCCGGCGCACTCCAAATTCTTCCCACGATCTTCATACTCTAGCGTCTTCGGGCTTATTGCGGCTAAGATGAGCGCGTTCCATCAGCCCGACCGGTTCACAGCAGCCGCCTGTTCCTTTAAACGATGTCACCTCGATCGTAGCCGCCGAAAAATCTTAGCAAACGATTGGTTTCGACATCGGTGCAAATCTGCTCAGGGCTTTCAACGTTAACTGGATAGATGCAGGAACTTTCCCCGGTTCGAATCTGTCACACTACCGCATCGTCTCCAAAATTGGCGCGGGCGGGACGGGTCTATCTAAACAAATTGGCGTACGAGAGAATTCATTTGATTACTTAGCCTGAAAGGAATCGAGACAATGGCATCCCCCACAAAATTGGCCCACGTCGTTTATATGACGAGACGCTTCGATGAAATGATCTCCTGGTACCAAAGTGTCTTCGAAGCGAAGGTACAGTACCAAAATCCCGCGTTCGCGTTTCTTACTTACGACGACGAGCATCACCGGTTCGCCTTCGCGAACATGTCAGTCCTTAGTCCCAATGGTGTTGAGACTGATAGCCCTGCCAGTATCGGTGTTAATCACGTCGGTTATACCTACGCGAATCTAGGAGAACTCCTCGAGACTTATGACCGTCTCAAGCAACTCGGCATTACGCCTTACTGGCGTGTTCATCACGGCCTGACGCTGTCGGTTTACTACCAGGATCCCGACGGGAATCGGATGGAGTTTCAGGTTGACTGTTGCGCCAATGCGGACGAGGCCCACGCCTTCATGCACAGTGACGCCTTCGCCGCGAATCCCGTCGGCGTGGAAATCGATCCGGACGCATTGCTGGTGCAATACCGGAACGGTGTGCCACTCGAGACCCTACTGGTTCAGCCCGAGGGTCAAGCGTCTGAAATACCGCACGCGCATGGCATGCAGTGACGTGTTCTTTTTGCTCACCGGATCAAGCATGACATTTTCAGGTAACAACAAACTCGGCCGTTACGAAATCCGCTCAAAGTTAGGTGAGTGAGATGACGAGCCAAATGGAAGAGCTACCGCCAAACACAAGTCTGTCGCACTACCGCATCGTCTCGAAAATCGGCGCGGGCGGAATGGGTGAAGTGTATCTGGCCCAGGACACGAAACTCGATCGCAAAGTCGCGCTGAAGGTCCTGCCTGCAGACGTTGCCTCAAATCGTGATCGCATGGAACGGTTTGTTCGCGAGGCGAAGGCAGCGGCCGGACTCAGCCATCCTAACATCGCTCAAATCTTCGAAATCGGGGAGGACAATGGCACTTACTTCATCGCGATGGAGTTTGTAGACGGGGAAACTTTCCGCGAGCTCATTCGTGAGCAGACAGATCTCGCAAAGCTCTTGCGCTATCTGCAGCACGTCGCCGAAGGATTAGCAAAAGCACATGCTGCCGGCGTTGTCCATCGAGATTTGAAGCCCGACAACATCATGGTGACGCGCGATGGACACGCAAAGGTTCTCGATTTTGGCCTCGCAAAACTGATCGCACCGCCATCGGTGGCGGGTTCTGATTCCAGTCAGGTCGCCACTGCGGTGTTGGCGCCCCACTCCACTCCGGGCACGGTGATGGGCACAGTTGGTTACATGTCGCCGGAACAGGCACGCGGCAAAATCAAGATCGACGAACGCTCAGACATCTTCTCGTTTGGTTGCATTCTGTTTGAAGTGGTGACTGGCCACAAAGCGTTTGAAGGTGAAGACGCAGTCGATTCTCTCAACAAGATCATTCGCGAGCCCGCTCCGCCTATCAGCCAGTTTCGACCTGACGCTCCTGATCATCTTCAGAGAGTTGTGCGGCGATGTTTGGCAAAGGATCCTGATGATCGTTATCAAACCATCAAAGATGTAGCAAATGAGTTAAAGGAATTGCGGCAGGAGCTGGTCGGCAGTGCCGGCCTCGATACCACTGTGCCGCCCGCGAGGAGCGAGACCACCGCACCCGCGACGACGGGCGGTAAGAGCCTCGGTTCCACAGCCGCTACCCCATCGCTTTCAACCAGGGCTTCAAGCGCAGAATACGTTGTCAGTGGAATCAAACAACATAAACTTGCGGCGCTCGGCGTCGTGCTGCTGATTGTTGCTGCAGCTATTGCGTTCGGGATTTTTCTGCACGCGCGCAACTCGGAAGTCGCCATCGATTCTATTGCGGTACTGCCTTTCGAGAACAAGAGCAGCGGCGCGGACACAGAATATCTTTCTGACGGTCTCGCGGAGTCGTTGATTTATCGTCTTTCCCAACTTCCAAATCTGAAAGTCAGTCCGACCAGTTCGGTAATGCGTTACAAAGGCAAAGCGACGGACGTGAAGACGATCGCCAATGAACTCGGCGTTAGTGCCGTGCTAACGGGACGCATTGCTCAACGCGGCGACAATCTGACGATCAGCGTCGAACTTGTTGACGTGCGTTACAACAAATTGCTGTGGGGTGAGCAGTATGATCGTAAAATGTCCGAGCTCCTCGCGACGCAACGCGAAATCGCCACTGAGATCACTCAAAAGCTGCAATTGAAGTTGGCGGGCACCGATGCCAAAGGCATCACCAAGCGTTACACGGACAGCAACGAGGCTTATCAACTCTACTTGAAGGGCAGATACAGTTTTGCGAAACGTACCAAAGTCGATATGCAGCGTGCAATTGAGTATTTCCAGCAGGCGATAGATCTGGACCCAAAGTTCGCGCTGGCGTATGCGAGGATATCCGAAGCCTATGGCAGCATGCCCGCTTACCCTTATCTCTCGCCGAAGGAAGCTTTTCCGCAAGCCAAGACCGCCGCGCAAAAGGCCCTGGAGATCGATCCGACTCTCTCCGAAGCTCACACGTTCTTAGCTTATTCGTTGGCGATCTACGATTGGAACTGGGTCGAGGCTGAACGAGAATTCAAACGAGCGATCGAACTTGAACCGAACAATGCCTCTGCCCACTTTCGCTATGGGCAGATATATCTTGCGTCGACGGGACGTATTGATGAGGCAATAGCCGAGATAAAGCGCGGGCTTGACGCCGAACCTCTCGATATCAATATGGGAGCCACGCTTGCCTGGGTCTATTTCGTCGATAAGCAGAATGGCAAAGCGTTAGAGCAGGCCAGAAAAACGTATGAACTCGAACCGAGCCACCCAATCGCGCGCTGGATGTTGAGCCAGGCGTACATTCTTAATGAAAAATACGCGGAAGCGATCGCCCTTAACGAGCAATGGCTGCAAACCGATCCCACGAACCAATTTGCGCTTCGGGATGCCGGTATAGCCTATGCGAAATCGCGACAACCGGACAAAGCAGAGGAGATGATAAGCAGGATGCGAGACATCGGAAAAACGCAATACTTGCCGACTTGTCGAATAGCAGCTATCTACCTGGCTCTTGATCAAAAAGACAAAGCGTTCGACGAGCTTAATAAGGCGGTTGAGGCGCGCGATTGGGAGTTCTATCGCTTAAATGCTGATTGGTATTGGGATACCCTGCGCGGCGATCCGCGGTTCAAGCAGTTGCTCAGACGGACGAACCTGCCGGAATGAACAAGGAACTCGCAGCCAACACCACCCTGTCGCATTACCGCATCGTCTCCAAGATCGGTGCGGGTGGCATGGGTGAGGTGTATCTGGCGCAGGACACCAAACTCGATCGCAAAGTCGCGTTGAAGATTCTGCCGTTGGAACTCGCTGCCAATCAGGATCGGATGCGGCGCTTTGTGCAGGAAGCAAAGTCAGCGGCGGCGCTCAATCACCCGAACATCGCTACCATTCATGAAATAGGCGAGAGTGATAGCGTGAACTTCATCGCCATGGAATTCATTGATGGCACTACCCTGCGCGATGCGATTCATCGCGATCACACCGACTTAAGCAAGCTGCTGCGATACTTGCAACACACTGCCGAAGGCCTGGCAAAAGCCCACGCTGCAGGAATCGTGCATCGCGATCTCAAGCCCGACAACATCATGATCACTCGCGATGGTCACGCGAAGATTCTTGACTTCGGTTTGGCGAAACTGGTCGAGCACCAGTCGCCGGCGGCCGGCGAATCTAGCGAAATTGCTACTGCCGTACTGCCGCAACACTCAGCGCCTGGCACCGTAATGGGCACGGTGGGTTACATGTCGCCCGAGCAAGCACGGGGCAAAACCAAAGAAATCGATAGGCGCTCTGACATTTTCTCGTTTGGCTGCATTCTGTTTGAGGCCGCCACTGAAACCAAAGCGTTTGCAGGAACGGACCCAATTGAATCGCTCAACAAGATCATTCGCGAACCGGCTCCGCCGATCGCCGACTTCAACCCCTCGGCACCTGCGGATTTGCAACGCATCGTGCGCCGATGTCTCGCGAAAGACCCCGACGAGCGGTATCAATCGATCAAGGAAGTAGCAATTGAGTTAAAGGGACTGCGGCGCGAACTCGCGGAAAGCATTGGATTTGACATCACAGTCCCACCGAGCCGACGTGATACTGCAACTAACTCGGCGGTCAAGAGCACGTCTTTGACAAACGCAGGGGCAAGCTCCCTTTCAACGCGCCCTTCCAGCGCCGAGTACGTCGTATCCGGAATTAAGCAGCACAAACTCGCCGCGGGCATTGTGATCCTGTTGGTCGTTGCAGCGGCCATCGCACTTGGCGTGTTCCTGCACGCGCGCAACTCCGAAATTGCGATTGAATCCATCGCGGTGTTGCCATTCGAGAATCGGAGCAATGATCCGGATGCAGACTACATCTCCGATGGAATTACGGAAAGCATCAACAACAGCCTGACGCGGCTGCCTAATCTGAAGGTGATTCCGCACAGTATCGCCTTCCACTACAAAGGTAAGCCGATTGATGTGCAAAAGTTTGGCAACGAACTTCGTGTCAATGCCGTCCTCGTAGGTCGGGTTGTGCAACGCGGCGATAACCTCACCATTAGCGTTGAGCTCGACGACGTTCGGAACGGCAAACAGCTCTGGGGGGAACAATACGATCGCAAGGTGTCAGATCTGCTGGCAGTGAAAAGTGACATTGCCCGGGAAGTTTCGCAGCGACTGCGGTCGCAACTGTCAGGGGAGGATCAGCAGAACCTTAAGAGAGGTTCAACCGACAATCCGGAAGCGTATCAGCTTTACCTGAAAGGCAACTATTACACTTCCAGACTTACCAGGGACGGTTTCCAAAAAGGCGTCGATTGCTTTAACCAGGCCATCGCTGCCGATCCAAACTACGGGTTGGCTTACGCCGGTTTGGCTTTCAACTACTTTAACTCGGAGGATTGGTTCATACGTCCTCACGAAGCAGGTCCGAAAGCAAAAGAGGCCGCCCGAAAGGCGTTGGCCATTGACCCCACGCTAAGTGATGCTCATCTTGCACTAGCAGTTATTGCCCAATGGTACGAATACGACTGGGTCACTGCAGAACGAGAGTTCAGGCAAGCTATTGCATTAAGTCCTGGCGATCCGCGTCCACACGAATGGTACTCCTGGTTCCTATCGCCTTTGGGGCGACATGACGAGGCCCTGGCGGAAGCGAAACGAGCACAGCAACTCGATCCGGTGTCGGCGGAAGCCAATATCTTCCTGGGATCAGTGCTCGTGTTTGCGCGCCAATACGACCAGGCGATCCCGCAGCTCAAGAGCGGTATCGACCTCGATAAGAGTTACTGGTTTGGCTACTATTTTCTAGGCCGAGCCTACGAGCAAAAAGGACGAATACCTGAGGCGATCGAGGTGTTTCAACATGCGGTCGATTTGGAGAAGGACCAGGCCGAGAACTGGGCAAATCTTGGACACGCCTACGCGTTGTCGGGCAAGAGAGCCGAAGCATTGAAGATTATTGACCACTTGAACGCATTATCCGCGACCAGCTACATCGCGCCCTACAATCTCGCTGCTATTCATGCCGGCCTGGGGAATAAAGATGAAGCCTTCGCCGCGCTAGATCGCGCTTACAACGAACGTTCGGCTTTGTTGGCTCTTTACCTCACCAACGATCCGCGGATGGACAGCCTTCGTTCCGACCCGCGCTTTCAGCAGTTGGTGAAGAAAGTCGGATTGCCGCAATGAGACATACTGGAACTCACTCGCTTAGGGAAACATGAAACGGTGTCCACAATGCAATCGCGTTGAGCCTGACGACGCACTCGTCTTCTGTCGCGTTGACGGGGCGGCTCTGACCAGCGACTCGGGAGCTGTCGGTGCTGACTCTGGAACGGTGAAGTTCGGTTCCGCGCCGGTAGCAAACGAAATCGAGACGAGCATCCTCCCACATCGCACGGATGCAGACATAAGCCGACCCACTGCGCCGACAACTATGCTACCAGCTCAACAATCAACTCCTGGCACAACGCGCGAACTGAAAAGATCGAAACGGGTTTCGAGCGTGGCTATCGTAGCTGGCGCGATTTTCTTGATCGCTATCCTTGCCGGTTCCACTTACCTTTATCTCACCCGCAAGAAAACACCAGCGATTGAATCCATCGCGGTGATGCCGTTCGTGAACGAGAGCGGCAACGCAGATGTTGAGTATCTCTCAGACGGCATGACCGACACGCTGATCGCCAGCTTGTCACAGTTGCCTAATCTTAGTGTCAAAGCGCGTTCTTCAGTATTTCGTTACAAAGGCAAAGAAACAGATGCGAAAACACTGGGAAAGGACCTGAACGTTCAGGCGATCTTGAATGGGCGAGTTGTTCAGCACGGAGATCAACTTACTCTAAGTCTGGAGTTGGTGGACGTGGCAACTGAAAATGCGATTTGGAGTCAACAATACATTCGCAGGCAATCCGACCTCGTTACTCTTCAAAGCGAGATAGCCCGGGACGTTTCTGTCAAACTAAAAACGAAACTCTCCGGTGCGGACGAAGCCAGGGTGACAAAGGCCCACACGACAAATCCCGAAGCCTATCAGCTTTATCTCAAGGGCAAATATCACTACTCCAAATATGAAGCTGATAGTTATCTGAAAGCGATCGAGTATTACAAACAAGCCATCGAAATAGACCCGAATTATGCTTTGCCATATTACGGAATAGCCGCGGCTTATGATTGGGCAAATGGCTGGTATTTGCCCCCGAAGGAAGCGGAGCCAAAGGCCAAAGCGGCGGCGGTAAAGGCTCTGGAACTGGATGAAACGCTCGCAGAAACTCACTTCTTACTCGGCAAGATCATATTCTGGTACGAGTGGGATTGGACCGCGGCCGAGCGAGAATGGAAGCGCGCTAACGAACTTGATCCAACTTACCCGGTTAATTATCCCGTCTACCTCGCATCCATCGGGAGATTTGACGAGGCGATAGAAGCTCAGGAGTCGGTGCTGCGGAGACTACCTCTCGACCTCAATATGAACATGGATGCGGCAGGCATTCTTTTGTTTGCGGGTCAGACGGATCGATCGATCGAACAGACCCGAAAAGCCCTCGAACTTGACCCGAAATTTTGGTGGGCCTATCAAAATTTGGGTCTCGCGTATGAACGAAAGAAGCAATACTCTGAGGCGATCGCCGCGCTCGAAAAGGCCCTCACGTTAGATAACAACACGTCAATACTCGGATACCTGGGATATGTTTACGCCGCATCGGGTAAAAAGGCCGAGGCGCAGAAAGTGTTAGTTGAGTTGCAGGAGATATCGAAGCAACGATATGTTTCGCCATACAGCTTCGCAGTTGTTTACGCAGGACTAAATGACCAAGATCAGGCGTTCGAGTGGCTTGACCGTGCATATGAAGCGCGTTCGTTTTCCCTGGCGCTATTAAAGGTTGATACCGTATTCGATAACCTGCACGCTGACCCGCGCTTCAAAGAATTGCTGAAACGGATGAATCTCCCGGAATAGTTGTAGGGGTGGCCCTGGGTGGCCACATACAAAATCCATTGAGCGAAACCATATCCCCCAACACCACCATCGCTCACTACCGCATCGTCTCGAAAATCGGCGCAGGTGGCATGGGTGAGGTCTATCTGGCCCAGGACACAAAACTCGATCGAAAAGTTGCGTTAAAGATCTTGCCGACTGAGCTCGCTGTCAACCAGGATCGTATGCGGCGGTTTGTACAGGAAGCAAAGTCTGCGGCAGCACTCAATCATCCGAACATCGCCACGATTCATGACATCGGGGAGTCAGACGGGACCAACTTTATTGCCATGGAGTTCATTGACGGCCAGACGCTGCGTGAAGAGATTCATCAAGAGCGAGCACCACTCCAAAAACTCCTGAAGTACTTACAGCAAGTTGCCGAAGGATTAGCTAAGGCTCACTCGGCCGGAATTGTTCACCGTGATCTGAAACCCGACAACATCATGATCACGCGTGATGGACACGCAAAGATTCTCGACTTCGGATTGGCGAAGTTAGTTGAACAACAACCGCTGGCGACTGGTGATTCGAGTGAAGTTGCTACCGCCGTGATGCCGCAGCACTCCTCACCAGGCGCAATCATGGGCACGGCGGGTTACATGTCTCCGGAACAAGCCAAAGCAAAGCCAGTCGATCAGCGCTCAGACATCTTTTCGTTCGGATGTGTTCTTTACGAAGCAGCAACCGGTCGCAAACCATTCGTCGGCGACTCGATGGTTGAGACCTTACACAAAATCATCAGTGACCCGGCGCCGGCAATAACGGACAGTAATCCGAACGCACCCGCAGAATTACAACGCATCATTCGCAAGTGTCTGGCGAAAGAACCCGAGAAGCGTTATCAGTTGATTCGCGATACGGCGAACGATCTCGAAGAAGTAATAGAAGAGCTGAGAGGAGTCAGCGACATTGAGCGTTCAGTTGTGCCCTCAACTTCAGCGGGCACGGTCGCTGTCGGCAGTGTACAGAGTACACACTCAGTCACCCAGCCCGCATCAAGTGCAGAGTACGTAGTTAGCGGAATCAAGAGTCACAAACTCGCCGTTGCTGCTGTTGCAGTTCTAATCGTTGGGGTGCTCGGCGGTGGTTACTGGTTTTGGCGCGGTCGTGTTGCTGGCTCGAATCAGATCACTTCAATTGCGGTGATGCCGTTTGTCAACGAGAGCGGAAATGCTGACGTCGAATATCTCTCAGATGGGATGACCGAAACGCTGATCAGCAGTTTGACTCAATTGCCGAATCTGAATGTCAAGTCTCGTTCTTCGGTCTTTCGCTACAAAGGCAAGGACTCAGATCCGAAAACTGTGGGTGAAGAGTTAAACGTTCAGGCAATTCTGATTGGGCGTGTAGTCCAACGTGGTGAGCAGTTAACACTCAACCTGGAACTCGTCGATGTTGCGACCGAAAACGCGATCTGGAGTCAACAATACAATCGGAAGGAATCCGACCTTGTCTCGTTGCAAAACGAGATCGCGCGTGAAGTTTCAAGCAAACTGAAATCGAAATTATCAAGTGCTGAGACTTCACGAATTGAAAAGGCTTACACCGCCAACGCCGAAGCCTATCAGCTTTATCTCAAAGGGCGTTTTCAATGGAACAAACGAACAGGCGAATCCCTCAAACAGTCGGTTGAGTTCTTCAATCAGGCAATCGAAAAAGATCCGAATTACGCACTCGCCTACGCTGGTCTGGCTGAAAGCTACGAGCTATTCGGCAGCTACAGCGTCGCATTACCCCAGGAATTCATGCCAAAAGCAAGAGCAGCAGCTGTTCGTGCAATTGAGTTAGATGATACTTTGGCGGAGGCGCATTGCGCGCTCGCAATTTACCTTTCCACGTTTTCGTGGAATCAACCGGCTGCCGAAAGAGAATTCCGACGCGCCATACAACTCAATCCAAACTATCCAACTGCACACCAACAGTTCGCGAACTTTTGCCTAATGGCCATGGGACGGTTTGATGAATCCATCGCGGAAGGCAGACGCGCCGAAGAACTTGACCCGCTTTCATCAGTTATCAGTATGGATGTAGGTGCGAACCTCACCAGGGCGCGACGTTTCGATGAGGCGATAGCGCAATTTAATCGTACGCTCGCTCTCGATCCGAATTTTTATGCTGCTCGTTATGCTTTGGGGACGGCGTATCACGCTAATGGCCAATACGGAGAAGCTATAGCCGAGTTTCGAAAGGCGCTGGCCCTCAATGATGATCCATGGGTAAAAGCTTTGCTTGCCCGTTCGTTGGCAAAGTCGGGACAACGCGACGCGGCCCTCAAAATCCTTGGCGAATTACAAGCAGAGTCCGCGCATCGTTATGTTTCAAGTTCTGGTTTGGCGATTGTCTTTGCCGCGCTCGGCGAAAAGGACAAAGCCTTTGTCTGGCTGGAGAAAGACATTGCAGAACGCTCGCAGCGTCCTCCTTTATTCTCAGTCAATCCAGTATTCGATGATTTGCGTGATGATCCGCGGTTTAAGGATTTACTGCGCCGAATCGAGTTGGCAAAAACAGATTGAATCAGATGAATAGAGAGCTATCCCCCAACACCACGCTCTCGCACTACCGCATCGTCTCGAAAATCGGGGCCGGCGGAATGGGTGAAGTCTACCTGGCCCAGGACAATTCGGAACTCGGCCGCATGGTGGCGCTTAAAATTCTCCCGGCCCAGGTTGCTGGCGACAAAGACCGATTGCAGCGCTTTATCCAGGAGGCGCGCACCGTCTCCAACCTAAATCATCCCAACATTCTCACTGTTCACGAGTTTGGCAAGGCCGAGTCTGTGTCATTTATGGCCACCGAATACGTCGACGGTGTGACGCTCAGACAGCACCTTTCAAAGCGACGGTTGAAGCTAATCGACGCATTGGATCTGACGATTCAGATAGTTGCCGCCCTGAACGCTGCTCACGAGGCAGCAATTACGCATCGTGATCTCAAACCTGAGAATGTGATGGTCCGCCGCGACCATATCGTTAAGGTGCTCGACTTCGGACTCGCGAAACCTTCGATGCCGGAGGCGAAGGAACAGATCGACTCTGAAGCCGGCACGAAAGTCCTCGTGCAAACTGAACCGGGCCTCGTCATGGGCACCGTTAGTTACATGTCGCCGGAGCAGTCGGCCGGCAAAGGAGTCGATCACCGAACTGATATCTGGAGTGTTGGTGTAGTCCTCTACGAAATGCTTGCTGGAGTTGTCCCGTTCCAGGGTAAGGACATCCACCGGCAGATAATTGCGATTCAGGAGCAAGAGCCGGCGCCACTCTCACAGCAAGTCGAAGGAGTGCCGGATCGTTTGGAGGAGATTGTTTCGAAGTGTCTCGCGAAGGAAAAGGGTGAACGCTACCAGACCGCGAAGGACTTGTTAATAGATTTGCGGAATCTGCGACGCAAGCTCGACGTGGATGCGGAGATTGAGCGCACGGTAGCGCCCGAGTTCCGCAACCCGAGTGGCAGTGCATCGCGCGCGAGCACTCCAGGAACGCAAGCAAACGCCGGCGCCACCAGCTCTGCGCAAATTCATTCAACCTCGAGCGTCGAATACCTCGTCAGCGGAATCAGACAACACAAACTCCCGACGGGTGTTGCTCTGCTCGTCCTTGTTACCGGTGTTACGGCACTCGGACTCTATCTGCGTGGCGGAAGAGCCGACGTCGCAATCACATCGATAGCGGTGATGCCGTTTGTCAACGAAAGCGGAAATGCCGATTTGGAATACCTCTCGGACGGGATGACCGAGACGCTCATAAAGAGTTTGTCCAACCTGCCTAATTTGAACGTCAAACCGCGTTCATCGGTTTTTCGCTACAAAGGCAAAGACACTGACCTACAGACGATCGGCAAAGAGTTGAATGTTCAGGCGATCTTGAATGGTAGAGTCGTGCAACGCGGCGACCAGTTGACGCTCAGTTTGGAATTGGTTGATGTGCAAAAAGACAGCGTGATTTGGAGCGAGCAATACCAACGCAAACAATCTGAGCTTGTTTCACTGCAAAGCGAGATCGCCAGGGATGTTTCCACAAGGCTGACACCGAAATTCTCAGGTGCGGAAGAAACAAAAGTAACCAAGACCGCAACTTCCGACGCGGAAGCCTATCAAGCCTATTTGAAAGGCCGTTACTATTGGAACAGACGCACAGCCGCAAATCTTAAAAAAGCGATTGAGCAATTCAAGTCGGCGACGGAAAGAGACCC
>JBOGOP010000053.1:0-23391 GCA_050747225.1 Pyrinomonadaceae bacterium | reverse complement strand
TATCAACACTGGGCCGCAGACCTATCCAACTCCGGGCAGCGATTTCATAATCGTTAATGGCGAAACGGTGTTGGCCGTCCTGGATAATGACCTGTCGAGTGCTACTGCCAGGCAAGGCGATCGGTTTACGGCCACCATACGCCAGCCATCTCAATACGAGGGTGCCACCATCGAAGGCCACGTCTCCAACGTGCAGCGAAGTGGTCGGATTACGGGAAGGTCTCAAATGACCTTGAACTTCGATAGCATTCGGCTCCGTGACGGCAGGACATACCGTTTTGCCGGGCTGCTTGAATCAGTGAGAACGGCCCAGGGAGACATCGTCAGGGTAGACAACGAAGGGGCGGTAAGGGATGACAGTCAAACCACCAAGACCGTTGAGCGGACAGCGATCGGTACAGCCGTTGGTGCGATCATCGGCGCCATTGCTGGAGGCGGCAAAGGCGCAGCTATCGGCGCCATAGTGGGAGCCGGTGGTGGTGCGGGTTCTGTTTACGTGCAGGGCCGCGATGACCTTAATTTGACTCGAGGCACTGAGTTGACAATCCGTGCTGCGAGCCCGCGTTAGTAGCAGCGGGACCTGGATAAAGGGTCGGGGACGAAAGTTCCCGGCCCTTAATTACGTTCGCATGAAGAACCCTGTGTTAGTATTCTCTCAAGTTTATGACCTCACTTCATAAAGGCTCGCACCTCCTGTGTTGGCGTTGTCAGAAATGTTGGAGCTGTTGTCGGCTGTAGAATTCCAGTGAATCCGTGGGAGGTCTCTAACTTGCCAAGAATTCTGGTGGTCGATGATGATGACACCATTCGCGACACGCTTTTCGAGCTTCTCTCTGAGGAATATTTGTGCCAGACCGCTGAGACTGCGGAAAGGGCGTTTGCAAGGCTCGAGGCAGATGCTTATGACGTAGTGCTCACAGATATTTCAATGCCGGGCCTGAGTGGGCTGGAATTGCTTGGGCACATACGTCAGAAGTTTCCCAGCACTCCCGTGATCATGATTTCCGGCATCGGGGATCAGGACCATGCCCAGGGGCTAATTAAGCTTGGTGCTTTCGACTTTCTTTTGAAGCCTTTCAGCCTTGACGTTGTCGAGAAGAGCGTGAGCAGGGCCGTGGAGTATGGCAAGCGTCTCAAGGAAGGTGATGTAGAGTTATCCGATCGAGGTGAGAAAAACGACCAGGCGAGCGACTGGAAGATTGTTTAAGAATAAATTGTCGTAGGATTCGAAATCCACTACCAGATCACGGATCAGGCTGCGACGCCTGAAAGCGCGAGTTTGATCGGGACCTCTCGTTTTTTCAGAATCTCCTGGGCCAACTCACTAATGCGCTCGGCCCGGAACGGCTTCGTCACAACCCAATTAACCCGCGCTTCTTTCTGTTCATCTGAACCAACCGCTTCCCCCCACCCGGTAATTACAGCAATCGGAATCGTTTCGTTGCGTAGACGGATCGCCTGGGAAAGTTCCCATCCGCTCATTCCAGGCATACCAACATCAGTGAAGATGCCGTCGAATCGTTGCGCTGTAAAGAGGTTGAGTGCCTCACGACCGCCGGGCGCAAGGTAGACACGGAAACCTTCGCTTTCAAGCAGATCGCGAAGTAATTCGCGCACCGCTTGTTCATCGTCGACGACCAGAATCTGTGGTTGTGGTCCGTCGAACGAGTGCGCGGGAGTGGGGTTGGTTGTTTGACTCCAGGACGTTTTGACAAGCGCGTCTAAGACAGCCTGCTCTTCGGACACCGCGGCCTTTGGCAGACTAATCTTAAACTTAGTGCCGGCACCTACCTCAGATTCGACCTCCACCGAACCTTCATGGCGCCTGATGATTCCGAAGCTGACAGCAAGGCCGAGACCCATGCCCGCTTTGCCTTTGGTGGTGAAGAAAGGATCGAAGATGCGTGACTTGACTTCGGGAGGCATCCCGGTTCCAGTGTCGCCGACGGAAATTACCACCGAATCCTCAACATCTTCGGCTGCTAACGTTAAGCTGCCGCCGTTTGGCATCGCATCAACTGCATTGAAAACCATATTGACCAGAACTTCGCGCAATTCCGATTCATCTCCCATCACTTTCGCTTTTGAGCGAATCTGAAGATCAAGCGTAATTTGGACGTTTGAAGCTTCGGCGCGATCCTTCCAGCGTGGTCTTGTGATTTCACTCACGTCGAACAGGATCGAATCAATGGTTACTAACTCAAAATCATGGTCACGTCTTTGCCGGGCGAAATCCTGGATTCTCTTTACGGTCTTTGCGCCATCCTCGGCGGTCTTGATTATTATGTTTAGTCCGCGCTCAATTTTCTCCGGATCGTCAGTACGGAGGATCAGCTGCGCTCTGCCGAGAATTCCTGCGAGCGTATTGTTGAAATCGTGAGCCACTCCTGAGGCCAACTCACCCAGGGCGGACAGCTTTTCCATTTGTGAGAACTGCTCACGAATTCGTTCTTGCTCCGCGATGTAATGTGAAAGCTCCGCGACGTGGCGTTCAGCCTGGTCTGCCTGGTTCATTGAGGCTTCGATGTTTTTCAGGTAAGTGCGATATGTGAAGAATACAATGGCGATGATCGGCAAGGTAATGATGAGCGCATAGAAGCCAAATTCCGCAATGAGCTTGGCGATGACAGCGGCGGCCGACGCGCCGGCAAAATGAGTGATTGACGTCCACAGGTAATGTTTCTTCCACGTTAGCCAGATTGGATCGTTCGCTTTCAAAGCGCCCAGAACCGCAATCATGCCGGAGTTTGTCGCGTATTGGAGCAGCGCCATCAAGCCGACAGCGGTAATGAATCTAGCAGACAACGCGCTGACGTGAAGCGCAACTGGATCTCCAAAGAAGAAACGTAACGTGTAGCCGGTAACGCAAACGGCCAAAGCCGCGCTGGCCCAGTTGAAAAGAATTGTTGACCATTTCCGACAGTAGACGCTGCGAATCGAAGAGAGAAACGCCTCAGTTGCGGCCATTAGGATTGCTGCTTCACATCCATAAAGCAGGAGCGTGAGAAAGATGAACGTATCTGAAACCGAGATCCAGGAACCAAACTGTGGGATCTTTATCGTCATTCGCGAGCTAAGCAGCCCTGTAATAACGACCAAAACGCCTAACTTGAGATCAACGATTCCGAGATCGAGGCGATAGGCAGCCAGGACATAGACCAAGCCACCCGTGCAGATGATAGCCCGGAGGTAAAATTTGACGAGCTTCTGGGTTTGAGTATTTTCAGCTGACATCGTAGGGTAGGAGCTTCGGCGGGACTTGAGTCATACAGCCAGGGCAAAGGGGTCCAAGGCTACATGCTCGTCCGTTGATTGGCTGTGGTCGGCACCGAACTGAGCGGGCAGGACGTTCGCGAGGACAGCGCGCATTCTCACTTGTCCCAGCAGAGTTTCGAGGTAGCAGCGAAACTGGTGAAGTACTGACTCCAGCTCGACCGTCGATAGTTCCGCTGAGCTAATTTTTTCGCAAAAACCTTCGAATTGCGGCCAATCCGAATACATCAGACATTCGAGGCTCTCATTGCGGAATACTTCGACCCGCGCGGTGAGGGTTGCGAATGCTGAGCCTTTACGGTTTCCAGCACAACCGCCAACCAGTTCGAGCAGCATTGAAATGTTTTCGCAAAGCTGAATCGACCGTCGATACCGCATGTCGGAGTTATCAAATAGTTTAGCTCCATCAAGTTTGCGGTCAAACGTAATTGCCAAACTAATTGTTGATTGTTGCAGGCAATTGGTGAGCAGATCGTGAGCCCGGAACAACTGGCCAACGACTACTTGAGAAGTAGCATCCGCGCCACGTTGCTGATTGTCGAATACACGATGCAGATCGTGATTAATTGCGAAGGTGATCCCATCAAGCGTCTCGTACACCTCTTCGGTAATCGCCTCGCAAGTCAAGGCTTGCTCGCTGATAAACTTCACCAACGCGCGCGCTTCAGCGTGAATGATTTGGAAGAGAGCGAAAGTTTCCGACGCCGCATCGGCCTGTCGTAGGTGGCTTTCAATCAGACTCAGGCATTCCAGCAAGCGAAGTAAGTCTTCAAATACGGTGCCCACAATCTCCCTGACCTCTGGAGAAGAAATCTCATTTACCACGTGATCAACATGGTAGCCGCAGGTTGTTCTGGGAACTTGCAGATTAAGCGCTCCCAAAAACTTCGACTGCTGGATCTGCGAAGGCGTTATTTCGTTTAGTGTGGTTTTAGTTAAGGCCATGACCGCACGCGTGACCCTTTCAGGAAGGAATAGTTAGTCCACGAAGATTGTGTCGTTGACCGCACGAAGTTTGTATCCGGCCTCTTAGAACTTCTGGGCCAATTCATTTTTCTCATTTACCAGGACGCAGACCGATTTGGCGCGAGATAGGAAGGTACGTCCAAGTTGAGACAAACAGCGCAGACCGTGGCCCTGGAGCGCCGATTAGGATTTGTCCATACGCCTTCCAGATAGATTACCGAAGGCGTGTCCGAAACTACGTCTGCTTTGAAAACAATCTCGCCCGCTTCAACCCAAATCCACGTCCGGCCCTGTTCGATCCGGCGCGCGCCGCGCTGGCGAAAGCCTTCCGGGTCGCGCTCCAACGGAATGACTCCGCTTTCTGCGAAAGCCAACTCCGCCTGCAGCGGAACTATCATTTCAAGTTCAGCAAAAGTGGCGACCCTAAGATCTGGAGCTGATTGAAGAACCTTGATCGGCGAGTTGAGTTCGAAAAGGCACTCGCTGCAAGCCTGTCGCATTCTTTGACCGGCTTCCGCATAGTGGTCCCAAAAGCTGTTTATTTGGTTTCTGTCACCCATAATCATGTGAGCGTTGGTGCATGTCTGGGCGACCTCAGCCAGGGCTTCCAGCGCGCGATCAGTGGTGGTTTCCATGAGCGTGGCGTGACCAATCAGAGCGACGCCTTCGAGTTGGCCCCCGTAATTCCTGCACCCGTAAAAGGTGCCGCGGTTAAGAGTGCTCACTAGGCCGTTGTCGTAAATGAGTCCGACCATAGCCACCGTATGTATAGGGCGCTGGGCGAGGAAAGTAAGCACTTCCGCCTCATCCGCGTCTGTCAGGCGACTGGTAATCACCTCAACTGCTCTCAGCCATGGCGTATTCACTGACGGAGCGATATTTGTAATTGAATTTGGTAACGTCATTTCAATTTTCTTCGGTGTAGAAGGTTGGTGTTTACTTAGTCATGTCCGCAAAAGCCGGCCATACTAGCGTCTCATAGCAACTGTTACGGGGCAGCTTGCATGCAGGCGGTATTGTCGCCCAACGCTGAGACGTCTCCTTTCGTGCTGTCGCTTAAAAGTACGCCATCGGAAATTAATACGCCGTCACCAAGCAACACTCCATCACTGAGTAGCACTCCGTCAGAAAGGAGCACACCGTCAGATATCAACACTCCATCACTGATCAGGACACCGTTATTAGTTAGTGCTCCCGCAGTATTAAGCACACCGCTTGAAACCAGGCTTACGTTACGGACGATAACTCCGCCGCTGACTGAAGTCGCGTCAGCTAACAGTTTGGTCGGGCCGTACATCGCCTGCCACTTCGTCATCAAGGCGCTGCCATAAAGAACGCAGTAGTCCGTGATTACGCCCCGGCCCCAGGCCACGTTTTCGCTACCGATCAGGTTGTCCTGTTCATATTCGTCCCAGGTGGTCAGCATCGACGCTCCGTTTGCCAACGAAGACGCGTCCGCTCTAACCCAACCGGCAAGGCGAACAGCGCCTTCAACATTGAGTCGACCGGCGCCCTGCTCCAGGTTGTTGAAGTTTCTGATTGGTTGAGCGCTATACATCAAGATCGCCTTGACCAAACCCGGTGTCAGGTTCGGATTGGCTTCCAACATCATGGCTGCGGCGCCTGCGACTACTGGCGTCGCCATCGAAGTCCCGCTCATGTACATGACTTGATCTGTAGTCGTTGATGTACCGCTGACTTTCAGGGTGGGAAACTGAGTGATTAGGCTCGTCAGCCTGCCAACGCTACTTGGAGAGATCGCGCCGATCAGCTTGTTACCAGGAGCAACCAGGTCGGGTTTGATTAAGTTGTCGTAGTGCTTAACCCCGGCTGAATCTTTCGAGTAGCCGCGCGTTGGGCCGCGTGAACTGTAGGTAGCAATGGTATCGTCGCCTCTGCTATCGGTACCAAAGCTGTTAGTCGCACCGACGGTAATTACCGAAGGCTCAATGCCTGGCGAGTCGATTCCACCATAGATCTTCTGACCCAGCAGGTTCTTTCCACGGTTGCCGGCCGCAACAACAACGACGATACCCGCGTTGTAGGCACGGCGAGCAGCGAGGCAGAGCGGATCGGTTTTGTAGCTATCCTTGGCGGGGGCACCAAGACTCATGTTGATAACTCGAATGTTGTAGGTTGCTTTGTTGGTGATACACCAATCAAGGGCGGCGATGACGTTGCTGGAGAGTCCTACACCTTGGCTATCAAGGACACCGAGGCTGATAACTTTCGATTCGTAAGCAATGCCACCGTAGTAGTCTGACTTGAATCCAGGATTGCCCGCGAGCAGCGAGGCAACGTGAGTACCGTGACCATAGTAATCCGAACCAGCGGCTACCGAAGTGTAAGTCTTTGAGTAAACCACAGCAGGCCGTCCGGCCGAAGACTTGATCAGATTGTGGGTCGGATCAATCCCACTATCGAGAACCGCGATACCGACCCCAGTACCATTAAGAGATGAGAAACCGGTAACCTCGGTACGGGCATCAGTCGTTCCGGCGCCGGTCGTCTGTTCGACGTGGCCGTGCGAAGCGATGGGTCGATCAGGACTGACGTAAGCGATGTCTTCGTCATATTCTAAATCGCGGATCCGCGAAAGCGGCATTTCGGCACTGATAAGTCCCATGGTATTGAACGTGTTCTTGAGGTTGCCGTTGAGGCGCTCGAACTTTTTTTGCAAATCGGCGCGAACTGATTGATCGCCCAGCATGCTTCTCTTAAGGTCTGTAACCATGATGCCTTTGATATTTCGACCAGCTGGCGCCTTGTCCTTGAGTTGGATAATGACCTTACTCATCTTGTCTTGACCGCGACCTGACGCCACGACGTCGACGCTCTGTTCCAGATCGGCCGCAAGCTTAGACCGCCAGGAAGTGTTGGTGCCTTGCGATTCTTCCTGCTGATCTACCAGGTCTTGCTGCATTGCAGCTGGCTCCTGGCTAATCGCCTTCTGGCTCAGCCCAGACTTCTGCGCGATGGCGCCCATTGGCACAACCTGCACTAGGACTAGAGCTGTCAGCAGGAATACGAACCGCTTCCTTAAGTTTTCAGTGAACCTCATGTGACGTATCTCCTAAATAGTCTCGCTTGCCAGGGGCAGCCATTGCTCAAGGCAATTCTGGCCACTACCCACTTCGCATGAGCCGTGCCAAAACCATCTGACGCATTTTTAGCTCCATTTTTATTGGCTTCTTCAAGAATCATAGAGATCTTTACGGCAGGGCAAGATTGACGAGCCTCGGTCAGATTGGTGGCCCAAAAGTCATTCTGATAGCATTCGGCGGTGGCAGCGGTTCAACCGACACTTCCTGAGGATATTGAGGCCCATCGCGACCGTTTGTGGTGCCGCGAGCCGGAGTTGCGAATTGAAGAAGTGTTAGCGGCGGAGCGATTCATAGACGCGGTGGGATTCTGTTCGGCGATGACGGATTCTCGTCGGCCCGGTCCTTCGCTATACATCGCAGTATGCGGGAGACGGGATGCACATATGCCCCGCAACGTTCAGAAAGATCCGGAAAGCAGAATGACGTGGACAATAAAGGACGAAGTCGTCAGACGCGGACGTGTCTATTACGGCAAGCTGCGTGGGAGTCGGGCGACCTTCATTACTCGGAAACTCGTTCCGCATTTCAACACGCTCTGCGGTCTTAGCCGTAAGCAAGAGTCGGCTACTTTGTCGCAAGCTGCGCAGAGCATACTTAAGGTCCTGAGAAATGAGTGGGAAATGGCAACGGGTGACCTTCGCAACGCAAGCAGGGTTGAGGATCGAACCACGTTTACCAGGGCGATCGATGAGTTGCAACGGGTATTCAAAGTCATACCCACAGAAATAGTTTACCAGCCAAAATTCACGTACATTTGGTCGTTAGCTGAAAGCAGATTTCAGGATGAATTAGATATGACGATAAACAGGGAAGAAGCCTTGAGGGAAATTGCGAGAGCCTATCTGCTTGGAGCCGGACTGACGTGGCGAGGGGAGTTGGCGCGCGTCACCGGCCTATCAAACCCGGACGCTGGGATCGGTAACTGGGCGCTGGTTGACGAAGGTTTTGCAACTCGGGTTGCTCCCGGCGTCTACCGCTTGAAAGCATTGCTTTAACATCGATCCTGATTCCTGGTCTCCGTCAATTGGCTGTGGAAGGCGCTAGGTCTTTTCAATCAGTGACCTGGGATCGATCTCACGTCGCGCCTCTTCTTCCAAACTTGCCATCTCGAGCGCCAGCGGAAAGTGTTCCTGAGAAGCTGCCAGCCGTTGCAGCATCAAATCGGTTTCGGTCTGGCTCAGGCTGCGATTTGCGGCGGCCTCGATGGTTTGCAATCGTGCTTTGCTTTCTGACAAGCGGACAGTGGCTTCTTTGCGAAGCTCCTCCGAGCGCTGGCGGTCGGATAGAAGATCAGCCTGGAGCTTCGTTGTATCCACGCCGCGAATGTTCCGCGTGCGATTGATTTGCCTCTCAACCCTCAAGGTTTCTCTCCGCGCTCTCGCAATTATTCTGGTTGCGGTAAGGCGCGCCGCCAGTGTTTCGCAATAGGCATCTGCCAAAAGAGGGTTCTCCTGCTTTAGCTCCTCCCAAATCTTCCGTTCCTCAGAAGACAGCTCCGGAGCGAACCAAGGTACTTCAGCCGCCGTTATTCCATCGGCGGCAAGCCGGTCGCGAAAGCGACTAAGCCAGCGTCGGCGGTAGAACAAAAGCATAAATACAACGAGGAGTCCGACAACTAAACCAAGGCCCAGGGAAACAAAGGAAAGCAAAAGATAGATCGCGGCGGTTTCGGTAGTCCCGGCTGCCAAAAACAAAATCAGGAACACGATTGGAATGGGAAGACTTACCATGAAGAAGGACAGCCAGGGAGCCCAGCTCAACAACCGTGTCATCCGCTCGTCGGCAGCTTCTAGTTTTCCTGTCGTTTTCTGAAGCACGCGTGTCATTTGTTCCGGGGCTTTCTAAGGCAGTTGCGATCTTAGCTGTTACGCTTTAGGTTCACCAGCTTATCGGGGCTAGAACGAGTGTCAGGAAAAGTGACGCTCGAGACAAGGACTCCAAAGCAAACTACCCTGCACCGCGTCTGCGCTGATAAGCGCTCAAGTCCGGATGCTTGTATAATGCGGCTAAGTTGTTCGAGGTGAATAGGAGCAGATAATGAGGCGAGTCCAAACACTAATAGCAGTTGCCGGCGCGTTAGGGATGTTCCTTTCGGTTATTGTCGTGGCAGGCAACCGTGCTTCAGGGCAATCGCGTGGGGAAACCAATACGCTTAGGTCTTCGGGGAGTCCAGCCAGGCCGATGATCATTCCGCTAACTATTCGCGTAAAAGGAGAGGTGGCACAGAGCGAGTTGGAATTGCAATCGGTTGACTTGACTGTCAATGAAGACGGTGACTCTCAGACGATCCTATCTATCCGAGCGATGGGCACGAACTCCCCGATCAATTTGATGGTGCTGATCCAGGACGACGTAGTGTCGTCGATTGGACTCGAAACCAAGTCGCTGGCTGAGTTCATACGCCGACTCCCGCGTGGCTCGCGAGTCTCAGTGGGCTACTTGCGCGCAGGCAGCTTGCAAGTGCGCCAGAAATTTACCAGTGATCTTGAGAAAGCAGCAGGGTCTCTCCGTGGTCCAATCGGTGTTGCCAGCATCGCTCCATACAATCCTTACGTTGAGGTGATCGACGCGGCGAAGCGATTCGATGCGCAACCTGCCGGTCGCCGTGCAATCTTATTAGTGTCTGACGGTTTGGATGTCTCCCGCGGCGTTGAGTCGAGCAGTCCGAGCCTGAGTTTGGACCTGCAACGTGCGATTACGGAAGCACAGCGAAGGAGCGTAGCAATCTACTCGTTCTATGCACCTACTGCGTTGACCGACACTAATAGCACCCTGATCAGCAACGCGCAGAGTTCGCTACAAAGGCTGTCGGAGGAAACCGGAGGCCGTGCGTTTTTCCAGGGGTTCGGTGCGCCGACCAGCTTCGATCCGTTTATCAAAGAAGTCAACGCAGCACTGGATCGACAAATCGCGCTGACTTACCTCTCCACTCACCTCAAGAAGGGGTTTCACCGGGTGAAGATCACCTCTTCCACTCCGGGCGTGGAAATTCATTATCCAGCCGGATATAGACGTTGACTACGGGAAATTATTTAGAATTGGATGGCTTACTGAACCGTCGCTGGCAGCAGGGAACCGCGTCGATCGGTGGCGATAGCCCAACCATCCGCAAGACTGCCAATCATTCCGTGAAAATGAATCTCGCTGCCTGATAGAACTACGATGACATCGCCGGCGTGATACTGGGGATCGGCTAATCGAAACCGCAACACAGTGGCTTGACCGTTTGCCTGCTCGATCGTTTCATAAGTGAATTCGTCGGCATCAACACAATAGGTTTGAGAATTGTTAGCGGTTCTTTGCTCGTCTGGCACGTGTTCTCCTTGGAAGAGTCGCAAACTGATTTCAGAAGGTATTATTTCCTAAAGTCAACCATTCGACAAACTGGCGGCTTGTTTTGGATGAAATGCCTTTCGAGATGCATGGGTGACCGCGGCGCATTGGAGGTTCGAGTTTACCGAGAACTCTTAGGCGAAAACTGTATTTCCTGAAATCATGAACTACGAGAGAGCATTTGGAGAACAAGATGATTCTTGACTATTTCATCAACCGATTTTCGAAGAACCGCGAAGTATTCTCAGGCCTACTTGAAGGCGTGAGTTTGGAGCTAGCCAGATGGAAACCGTCGCCTGATAAATGGTCAATGCTTGAGGTCGTAAATCATCTCTACGATGAAGAAAGGGAAGACTTCCGGCAAAGAGTCCAGTTAGTGCTTGCTGATCCAAAACAAGCCTGGCCACCTATCGACCCGCGCACTTGGGTGACGGCACGCGGCTACAATGATAGGGAATTGGATACGTCGCTTAACGATTTCTTTTCTGAACGGGAAAAATCTCTGTTGTGGCTGCGAGGGTTGTCTGAACCCAATTGGCAAAACAGCAATACGGGCCCAAACGGAACTCTCAGGGCGGGTGATCTTCTAGCGTCCTGGTTGGCTCATGATTTTCTTCATATCAGGCAGTTGACAAGACTTCATTGGCAGTATCTGGGTGCAATCTCGGATCCGTATCAAACTGCCTACGGCGGGCCTTGGAAAGAGTCGTAGATGTCCAGGCTGACTTATGGCCTTTGTCGAATCGTCAGGTTTCTGTATCAGACACCACGTTTGCTAAAATCAGGCGAACCCCCTTTACACAAAGACTGAGCTTTTCGCGGGAGGCAGCAAAGTGATCTTATGGGGCAGGCAATTAGCTATCGGAACACTAGTTCTCCTTATCTCAAGTATCTTCTCCTTCTCGGCTTGCAAGTCGGTGCATCAGACGCACAGCGATGTGCACATGGATCATAGTCATGCTGTATCAGAGACCATGTCGAGTACCGATCCGGCGAACCAGGAATGGGCCAGGCAAAGACTCGCGAAATCGTCGCGACATCAGGAATGGGTTAAGATTAAGTACAAACCAGCTGGAGCAGATGCTGAACGTGAAGTGAGCGCTTTCGTTGTCTACCCTGAAGTGAAGAACAAGGCAACGGCGGTAATTGTTATTCATGAAATATTCGGCATGAGCGACTGGGTGCAGAGTTTGACGGATCAGCTAGCCGAGGCTGGATACGTCGCAATAGCGCCAGATTTACTTTCAGGTATGGGCCCTCATGGCGGCGGCACGAGCGACATTGCGACGGTCGGCTCGAATGCGATTGGCACTGCTATACGTGACCTGCCTCCCGATCAAATCACTGCTGACCTAAATGCGGTTGCCGAATACATCGCGAAATTGCCTGCGGCCAACGGCAAGATTGTAGCTTCAGGATTCTGTTGGGGTGGTGGCCAGACGTTTCGTTACGCCACTAATAATTCTAAGTTGCAAGCCGCATTTGTTTTCTATGGCCCTCCGCCAATGACTGGTCAACCACCGGCGGCCGACAAAGCGGCTTTGGGGAGAATTGTTGCGCCGGTTTATGGCTTCTATGCGGGCAACGACGCACGCATAAACGCGACCTTGCCGGCAACCGTCGAAGCGATGAAAGAGTTGAAGAAGAAGTATGAACCTGCGACCTACGAAGGCGCAGGCCACGGATTTATGCGTGCCGGCGATGCGCCCGAGCCGGTTGTTCCGGTCGCGAAGGGCGATGCCGAGGCTGACAAACTGACCACTGAGAAATACGAAAAGGATCTGGTCGCCTACAGGGCGAACAAGAAGGCACGAGATGAAGCATGGGTGAGGTGGAAGGCGATCCTCGCTAAGATCTAGTGTGCGAGACGTGGGGGAACCCGGTTGGTAGACCGTTTACCGAAGAGCACCTAGTCATGCTGCGTTGGTAGTTGCCATAAACCTCAAAATCCGCGCGATTGTCTCGTCGGGCATTTCCTCCTGTGGAATGTGTCCGCAACGATCGATTATTTCCAACGTGGAATTCGGAATGAGCTGATGAAGGAGCTCGCCGATTCTTAAAGGTATAACTTGATCCTCTCGTCCCCACAAAATGAAGGTCGGGACCGTGATCGTACTTAACTGGGCGATTACATCATCGGCATTTGCGGGAACGCACTGCCTCGCAGTTTGTAATAGCGCGTGTCGCCCTCCCGCACTAGCGATGGGCTCAGCGTAGGCGTTGATCTGCTCCGTCGTGATCTTTTTTCTGTCGAAGTAGCACATGCGCAAGGTCATTCTGGCTGCGAGCTTACTTGGTGCTAAGTAAATCATCGGCGTGCCAAGAATTGATCGTAGGAGCCTGAGATGAACGGGCATAGTTCCTTTATCTCCCGCGCTGTCGATCAAGATCAGCTTCGACAGACGTTCTGGCTTCTGTTTGCCGAGTCGCATTGCTACTAGCAGTGCAATCGCACCACCCAGCGAATTTCCCACCAATGTTAGATTCGTCAGATTGTCCTTCAGAATCAGGTTGCAAATATCGTCCGCTTTTTCTTCGATGGAGTAGTGAGAGTCGAGAGGTTTCGGTGATCTTCCGCAGCCCTTGAAATCAACCAATATCAGTTTATTCTTCTTTGAAAGAGGTGTGATGAAGTGCCGCCAGCTATAGATGTTTGCGCCCAAGCCGTGTAGGCAGAGGATTGGATCACCAGCGCCATGGACCTCCCTATATAAGCTCGTGAATGCGGAGGGCCGGTTGGTAGTCATGGCCTCATGTGTGTGAGGTGTGGGGCGGCTAGTGGGACTCGAACCCACGACCTCTTGATCCACAATCAAGCGTTCTAACCGACTGAACTATAGCCGCCACATTCAAGTTTTCAATAGCGAGAAAATTATGCCCCCGGCAGGACTCGAACCTGCGGCCCTCTGCTTAGCATCCAGCATCAGGCTTTCCCTGACCGCCCGCGGCACGGGTTTGCTGGCTGGACTATATCTTGGACATCACAGTCCCGGCCCGTATAGTCTCTGAGGATCCCTTTCAATTGCTAACTGGAAAGGTTTCCTGCGGATTACCCAATCCTCGCGGATTTTTACTCGCGTTCGAGTACCGGAGGCTCTAAGGGCGTCCCCGCATATGGGGCCGTCCACTTAGCGAGTTCTTCGAAACAATTCCTCACTAAGGCTCCAACAAGGCAGATGCTCTATCCGCTGAGCTACAGGGGCACATGCCTGGAGCGGCGATGTTAGCATGTAGACGAGTGTTAAGGTCAACTTGCGACACTGACGGCGGAAAAAATAAAGAGATCGCCAGTAGCGGCGATCTCTCTTGTGTAAGTTGGAAGGCTAAACTTCAGGCTGCTTGTGTTTGTTCCTGAGTTTCAGCGAAAACTCGACGGCCGTTAAGAGCGTCATCGATTATTTCTCGTACGGCGGAAGTATCCGGGTTAACGTCCATGCGATCACAAGCACGTAAGTGACGCAAGATTCCCTGCGTCGCAATTTCCCGAGTTACCCCACCCAGTTTCGAATAACGTCTGGCCTGAATGTGGTCAATCCTTAGAATTCGTTCGTCAAGCGGTAGATGTCGATCAAAAGTCACGGTTACGTTTTATCCTCCAAAACCGCATTATTGCGGCCATTTTTAGTGCACAATGTTAGATGCCTCAGTTATCCCTGAGGATGCAGATCCGTTGCATTTCGGAACAATTTCCAGTCCCTGAAAATGCCCAGGCTCCGATAGCTGTCATTTAGGGGGTTAGCAAAACAGGGGATTATATCGGATGCCGCGCCAGAATGCTACAGATTTTTACTCGGGCCCACGACATCTGCTTTTAGGGAGCACTTGGGGAGTTTGCGTAGCAAATGCATAGAAGATGATTGGGATTTCGGGCAAAAACGTAAGCGCCGCCCAGTGTTCACGGCAAGGTGAACTTAGGGACGGCGCCTGCGGCTTTAATTGGAAGGCCGATTTACATTATTTCTTGGGTAGAACCGAATCTTTCATGCCCTTGCCAACACGGAACTTGAGCGTCGTCTTGGCGGGGATTTGTATCGTTTCGCCAGTCGCGGGGTTTCTTCCCTCGCGGGCTTTCCTTTCGGACTTAACCAGCTTGCCGAAGCCAGGAAGTACGAATTCTCCGTTAGTCTTAACTTCGCTTGAGGCGAGGTTATAGAGTTCGTCAAAGAATTCCTTAACTTGCCCGCGCTTCATTCCCGTTTTGTCCGCAAAATGATTGAAGACTTCCGACTGAGTCATGCGCTTTCTACCTGTAGCGGCTTTGGTCGCCATAATCTAGTGTGACACCTCCGATGAGACTAATTGAAAAGCTTTTCATGCATTCCTATATCACACTCAAGCAGCAAAGTCTCGATAAAATCGCGGTTTTTTGGCGGTTTTTAGCGAAAAAGTAGATTCTTTGGGCCGTCGGGTCGGTTAGGAGGGGTGCCAACAGTCAAATTGCGAGAGCTGAAGGCGCACTTTCCAGAGATTCATGGTCGGGGGGAGAGGATTCGAACCTCCGACCTCTCTAGGTCCCAGACGAATGGTTCGGCAAAACCGCAAGTTTTGCCTTTCCGAAAGTTTCAGCCACCAACCAAGTTGAGGACTGTCAGCAAGAGTCGGCCAAAGACCCGAAGCGTTGGATCCGTAAGAATCCACAATGTGCGAGTGCAAATGCGAAATATTGAGCAGGAGTTGAGCGCGGACGGCTCTTATTTATCTTGAAAGGCGAGCCGTCGTCATACGCTTCAAAGGTACGACTATTGCCGATAGACTTTTCCGGGTCCGCTTCAACAAATATTGTATACGCTCAAGTAATGAGAGGGACCGGTCATGATTACAGCGCTTAGTAATGTGGAAGCACGCAAGGTGCTGCAGTCTGCTCGCGTCGCCAGACTGGGCTGCATCGTGAATGGTGAACCATACATTGTTCCAATCAATTACAACTTTGAGGACGACTGTTTTTACAGTCACTCTTTGCCTGGGTTGAAAATGGCCGCTCTAAGAGAGAATCCTCGCGCCTGCGTACAGGTAGACGAAATCGAAACCGACTTGCGCTGGCTGAGCGTGCTCGCCTTTGGCACATTCGAAGAGATCAGAAAAGCGAACGAGCGGGAAGAAATACTCGCAAAACTCCTCAGACGTTTTCCAATGCTGACACCGGTAGAATCAGCGATCGCCGCAGACGGTAGTGCGCCGCAAGTAATCGTCTTTCGAATTAGGATTGACCGACTGTCAGGAGTTTCAGAAGGCTGAATATCCAAACACTTCAACTCTGGTACACTCACTAACTATGACGAAAGATCAATTGGTGACGCGATAATAAGCTCAGACAAGACAATGACTATCGACGAGCCTGGAAAAGTTGCCCGCTCGCCTGCAGCACATCGCCACGGGGACGTCGTATTGCGCGACGGTTCGACCGTTCGCATTCGCGTAATGCGTGCTGCTGATGAGCCTGGCCTGGATGCATTGCTTCAATCGCTGTCAGAAGAGTCACGCTGGCTTCGTTTTTACTCTTCTGCCAGCGGCACTGCTCTAACCGCCGAAGCCCATCGGGAAGCGAACCTGGAGGATACATTCGGCCTATTGGCACTCAGCGGCAGCGAAGGGCGCGTTGTTGGTCATGCCTTTTATGTGGCTCTTGATGAACAGCGCGCCGAGGTCGCGTTCACGATCGCCAACGATTTTCAGGGGCGCGGACTTGGCAGACTACTCCTCTGCCAATTGGCTGAAGTTGCCTCCGCAAATGGAATCCAACTTTTTGAGGCTGAGGTAGTTGCGTCGAATCATGCGATGCTTCATGTCTTCAGGGAATCCGGATTCCCGCTGGAAGTAAACGCGAGCGCTGGACAGCTTCACGTGGTCTTTCCAACCTCGCTCACTGTTGAAGCAACCGCGCGCTTCGAACGTCGGGAGTCCATCGCTGCCGTGAATGCCTTAAAGCTTTTCTTCGAACCGCACGCGGTTGCAGTGATTGGAGCCTCGCGTCAGCGGGGCACCATCGGCGGCGAGATCTTTCACAACCTGCTCAGCTTCGGATTTAAGGGGCCAGTTTATCCAGTAAATCCTGCGGCCGCTGAAATCGAGGGTGTGCCAGCCTTTGCCTCAATCGAGGCGATCAGCGGTGCAGTAGATCTTGCTGTCATCGTTGTTCCCGCCGCGAAAGTTTTGGAAGTCGCGGCTGCCTGCGGACGCAAAGGGGTCAAGGCGTTAGTTGTGATCTCAGCGGGCTTTTCGGAGACCGGTAAGGAAGGAAGCGCGCGTCAGGCGGAACTTCTCCAGATATGTCGCGCAGCAGGCATGAGGTTGATTGGTCCAAACTGCATGGGCATTACCAACACCAGCCCAGCTGTGTTGCTCGACGCCACGTTTGCTCCGGGTGTTCCGCCACAAGGGCGCGTCGGTTTTTCATCGCAAAGTGGGGCTCTGGGATTGGCGATCATTGAGTTTGCAAATTCGCTGGGACTGGGTATCTCAACTTTTGTGTCGGTCGGTAATAAGGCCGACATTTCCGGAAACGACCTGCTGCGTTATTGGGAGTCAGACAATAATACGGATGTAATTCTGCTCTACCTTGAGTCATTCGGAAATCCAAAGAAATTCTCTCAGATCGCGCGTCGGGTCGGACGCAAAAAACCAATCGTGGTCGTAAAGAGCGGTCGATCGGCCGCAGGCGCGCGGGCAACGTCATCCCATACAGGCGCACTTATCGCTGCCTCAGACGTCACGGTCGACGCACTCTTTAGGCAGGCCGGAGTGATTCGCACAGATACACTGGCCGAACTCTTCGATGTGGCTTCGCTACTTGCTAATCAACCGCTGCCACCGGGGCATCGTGTCGGCATAATCACGAACGCGGGCGGACCGGCAATACTTTGTGCTGATGCCTGCGAGGCGCGCGGACTCGAAGTCCCGGTCTTGTCCCCCGGCAGCCAGCTGAAATTGCGAGCGTTCCTTCCTGAGGGCGCGAGCGTCGGTAATCCGGTGGACATGATTGCGTCTGCACCTGCTGAGCATTACCGGCAGGCAATCGAAATTGTAGGGACCGACGAGAATGTAGATTCGTTGATAGTGATCTTCACGCCGCCGCTCGTGACTCTTGCCGAGGATGTTGCTGACGCGATTATTGAAGGAGCAAGACACATCAACGCAGACAAGCCGCTCCTGACTGTTTTCCTTTCGGCAAATGCAGCGCCGGAAAAACTGCGGACAGCGGAGCTGCGAATTCCCTCGTATTCGTTTCCAGAAACGGCAGCGATAGCGCTGGCACGCGCAGCCCGTTATCGTGAATGGCGCGAACGACCCGAGAGCGTGTTCACACGGTTTGAAGGCATCGAGCGCGACCAGGCGGCGGCTATCGTAGCTGTCGCCCTCACGCGAGGCGAGGGTTGGTTAACGCCCGAGGAGGTTGCAAAGCTTTGCTCGTGTTACGGTCTTCCGTTGATCGAACAAAGAATTGTTTCTACTGCTGAAGAGGCTGGCGCGGCCGCGGAAGAGATTGGTGGAGAAGTGGTTTTGAAAGCCATCGCTCCGGGGCTAGTCCACAAGACAGAAGCTGGCGCAGTGCGGCTCAATTTGCGCGGTACAGAAGCCGTCTTCGCGGCAGCACGCGAGATGAGCGAACAGTTGACATCCAGAGGGCAAACTCCCTCGGGCTTTATGGTTCAGCACATGGCCGGGCGCGGAATTGAGATGCTGGTTGGTGTGGTACACGATCCCCAGTTTGGCCCGGTCGTGGCTTGCGGCGCCGGCGGTGTCCAGGTAGAGCTATTGCGAGATGTATCTGTACGTCTGACGCCTCTTGCAAACGAAGACGCTGCCGAGATGATTCGCGAGCTGAAGACCTATCCGTTGTTGAGCGGATTTCGCGGTGGGCCGGTTTGCGACGCTGCGGCGTTGGCGGAAGGCTTACTACGGGTGAGCGCCATGGTTGAAGACATTCCGCAGATTGCTGAACTCGATCTCAACCCGTTCGTCGTCCACGAGGACGGAGCGGTGATTCTTGATGCGCGAATCCGTGTAACTTCCGTCAAGTCCCGTTCTTTGCTCGGCGTACGGTAACGGCAACAACTATCGCGGCGTGCACTTGAACCGTCGCAAACGATCCTAGTCTCATAATCCTTCCTCCGCGCACACCGTTTGGAACCCAATCCAGCGAACAGAGTGAGTCCTCCTGGAAATCCCTGAATCATTGCAATAGTGACTACGCCAGCTCTCGATGCGTGCGTTAGTACCGTCTCGCTGCGAAAAGTTTCGCAGACGCTGCGAGAAAGCGCCCATTCATGAGTCGAGTTCCTGCGACGAACGCTGGTTAAACTGACAGAATCGCCCGTCGCGCAGGTATGACTATTGCACTAGGGAAGATAACGATTTGTTTGGTTGGCGCACCGCGCGAAAGGAGTGGTAGCAAATGAGTTCGGAGGCAGTTCCGGGAACGAATAGTTTGACACGGCGAACCTTCTGCAATCGCGTGCTGCTGGCGTCAACGGCTATGGCAATCGTAACAAACGATCTCAAGGTTGAAGGCGCGGAGCATCACGGCGCGCAGTTTGGTCATCCGTCGATGAAAATTGTAGGAGCAGAAGCCGTGATGCCTGGTTCCTTCTTGTATTTCAGTTATCCGACGTCCCGCGACGCAGCCGTCCTGTTGCGAGCGCCGGATGGGGAATACTTCGCGTACAGCCGGAAGTGCGCCCATCTCGGCTGCTCAGTTGACTACGACCGCGCGCGCCAATGCCTCACCTGCCCATGTCATCGGGGAGCTTATGATGCCCAAACCGGCTTTGTGCTCTTTGGTCCACCTCCGCGGCCCCTCGATCAAATCGTTTTGCAAATGCGATCCGGCGGACAGGTTTGGGCTGTCGGGAAGTTGATTGGAGACAGCAATCCCAATGCGTAAAGCTGCCTTGAAGAGACGCCAGTACCGCATCGATACCGTTTACGCAAGTAGTGTTTTCTTTGTTAAGGAGGTCTGAAAATGAGGAATATGAAACGTAATCTTCCAACCGGTCTAACATTAGTGCTGCTCTGCGCTTTGGCCGGGTTAAGTTCGAATGCAAATGCGCAGGCGCGAAAACTTCAGGGAGCTGTTACATCCGACGTTGCTACCCAGCAACCCCTTTATACCGAGTACAAGGGTGTCCGTCTTGGCATGACCGCTGAAGAAGCGCGCGCCAAACTCGGGATACCCGCGTTGAAGGCGAGCGACCAGGACTTCTACGTCTTCTCAGATACTGAGACGGCGCAGATTGCTTACAACACGAAAGGCAGCGTAGTCACGATTTCGGCTGATTACCTCGGCGGAGTTGGCGCTCCGGATTACAAAGCCGTGGTTGGAGCGGAATTGGAACAGACCCCATCTGGAAGCCTGTATCGGGTCGTGCGTTACGAGAGTCAGGGTTTCTGGGTGTCGTACAACCGCTCCAGCGGGCCGGTGGTCATGGTCACGATCACGATTCAGAAAAAGCTGTAACTCACGACGCTGAAGCGAGTTGGATCGCCCAGGCAACCGATGAAATCGCTACGGACAATTCAGCGCAGACTTGTGCTGCCAGTCGGTTGGCATGGCCGTCGCGGTGGGAACACTGGCCGGAATGCCATGCGGCTGGACCTGCGCTCGGGTGTATAAGGCTTAAGCGCTCGATCAATCCCATACATAAGCCAGGCAGTTTTCTTGTGAGTTGATGATGTGGTAGCCGCGCTGATCAGCTACTCATCATCTTCTAAACAGGTGTGGCAGACTCGTTTGAATGCCTGGTAGCCTAGCAGTTCAACTTCAGGCGATAAATAGCCAGACTTCACAGGCTCGTCGCGCAGCAAATCCGTGCTGAGATATTTCTTGTTGTCGTCTGGAAAAACTGTCGTGACGACGGCGTCGCCGCCCATTTGGTCCTGAACCATCAGGGCGCCGAGGAAGTTAGCGCCCGATGAAATGCCGACGCCCAAGCCAAGAGAGGACGCAAGTTTCTGGGCCATTAAAATCGCATCGCCATCATGGACACTGACAACTAAATCCAATTCTTGTAGTTGTAAAATTGAGGGAATGAACTCATCCGAGACTCCCTGAATGCGATGACGGCCAAGTTTGTGTCCGGTGGACAGTGTGGGCGACTCAGCCGGTTGCAGTGGGTGTAGTTTGATTGCGGGATTACATGCACGAAGGAATTTTCCTGCACCCATGATTGTGCCCCCCGTGCCGACGCCGGCGACGAAGGCATCGGGTGTTATCGAGTTGAAGAACAACTGCCACCAGATCTCGGGTCCGGTGGTTTTTTCGTGCGCTTCGACGTTTGCCTCGTTTGTAAATTGCGAGGGCAGGAAGACGTGCGGTTCGCGAGCCGCCAGTTCTTCAGTCAAGCGAATACTGCCGACGAATCCACCCTGGTCATGACGGACGGGAATAATCCGGGCGCCGAAACTCTTGATGAGGGCGACGCGCTCCTGACTCATCCAATCCGGCATGAAAATAGCAACTTTGTGGCCCAGCGCCCGGCCAATTGCGGCAAGCGAAATACCAGTATTGCCACTCGTAGCTTCTGCGATCGTGTCTCCTGCCTGGATTTGACCTTCCTGGTAAGCCTTCCTGAGAATGTGAAACGCCATTCGGTCCTTGATGCTGCCGGTCATGTTAAGGTGTTCGGCCTTCGCATAGATGACGCGTTCCGTTCCTTTGAAGAGTAAACGGATGGCGAGCAGCGGTGTGTTGCCGATCATGTGCCTTAACTGCTTGACCCGAGGCGGCAAGTTTGAATTGGCCAGGGCGTCCCTGGCCTGTTGTTGTTTTACGATAGCGACTTTTTGAAGGGGTAGTGTTTGCAAGAGGTTACCCTATCAATTGAGCGGCTGGTAAGAATCGAGGGTCTTCATGTAGTTCGCGCGTTCAAATGCCGCTGGTTCGGCGCAGTTTTGCTGGCTCATGCTGCCAATCATCTGTGCAACGGATGCGTACTCGTGTTCGTCCATCCAATTCTCAATCTCACTGAGTATCTCCTTAATCCGGCGCGGTCCTTTCTGTAGTAATTCGGAGGCCATCATCGTCACCTTAGCTCCCGCCATTAATCCTTTAAGAACGTCTTCAGCAGTGTGCACGCCACTGGTGATGGCCAAATCCGCAAGCAGGCGTCCATAGAGAATCGCTACCCAACGCAGAGGCAAACGCAGTTCATATGAGTTGCTGAGCACCAGACGTGGTGCGACTTCAAGTGTTTCCAAATTCAGGTCCGGCTGATAGAAGCGATTGAACAATACAAGTCCGCTCGCTCCTTCATCGACCAGGCGGCGGGCCATGTTCGCGGTCGAACTAAAAAACGGGCTCAGCTTCATCGCAACGGGAATCCGCACCGAGCTTTTCACCTGGCGCAGCATGTCCAGATAAACATTTTCGACGTCCTCGCCGGTGAGATCCACGCTGGTGGGAACGTAATAGACGTTAAGCTCAAGCGCGTCCGCGCCGGCTTCTTCAATAAGCGCTGCGTAGTTAGTCCAGCCTCCGGGTGAGATTCCATTGAGACTTCCAATGATCGGAATGGCGACAGCTTCTTTTGCGCGCCGGATCAAATTGAGGTGCTGATCGGGTTCGGCGTTGAAGCTGTCCGTCTCCGGAAAATAACTAAGCGATTCGGCGTAGCTGTTGGTGCCGCTGCGTAGATATGTATCAAGCAAAAGACTGTCGAAGGTGATCTGCTCCTCAAATAGCGAATACATGACCACCGCGCTGGCGCCTGAGTCTTCAAGGCGGCGAATGCTGTCGACAGTGTGTGACAAGGGGCATGACGAAACAACGATCGGGTTCTTCAGCGGCAGCCCAAGATAATTTGTGCATAGAGTCATATCGCTCTCCTCAAGTCGCGGGTTCCGACTTTCGAGTTCAAGGCTTCAGCTCAGAGGTTTGTTTGCGCTATTGCTAATGACACTTCAGAATTTCGAAACTCTAAACTCTTACCCCATCCTCTCCGCCATCTGCTTGTATTGCTGCCACCGGCGATCTACTGACTTCTGCGCCTGGGCCAGCAGGAATGTCGCTACCTCCGGATCGCTCTGCTTCAACATGCGGTAGCGACCCTCCGTGTAGATATAGTCTTGCAGCGGAATCTTTGGGTCGTGTGAATCCAGCTGAAAAGGATTCTTGTTCTCGGCGGCAAGCTTCGGTTGATACCGGTATAGCGGCCAGTGACCCGACTCAACGGCCAGTTTCTGTTGATTCATTCCTTTCGCCATGTCGATGCCATGGGCGATGCACTGGCTGTAAGCAATGATCAGCGAGGGACCCGGGTGGGCCTCAGCTTCAAGAAAGGCTTTGACCGTGTGTGTATCGTTGGCGCCCATCGCCACTTGCGCGACGTAGACGTTGCCGTAACGCATCGCAGTTATCCCAAGATCTTTTTTTGCGCTGGGCTTGCCGCCGGCGGCAAACTTTGCCACGGCACCGAGCGGCGTCGCCTTCGATGCCTGACCGCCGGTATTTGAATAGACTTCGGTGTCCAGCACGAGAATGTTCACGTTCTGACCACTCGCCAGCACATGGTCCAAGCCACCATAGCCAATGTCGTAAGCCCAGCCATCGCCGCCAACAATCCAGACGCTTTTCGTCACCAGCGAGTCGGCAACATTGAACAGATCCCGAGCCTGAACATCGTCTGAGCCTTTCAACTTTGCTTTCAAAGCTGCGACCAATTCTCGTTGGGCTGCAATCCCGGCTTCTGTCGATTGATCGGTATTGAGTAAGGTGTCTGCT
>JBOGOP010000052.1:0-23402 GCA_050747225.1 Pyrinomonadaceae bacterium | reverse complement strand
GTCGTACCGAAGCCCTCCGCCAACAGCAACAACTCAAACTCAGCTCACAAAACTTCTCCTGCACTGCCTGGTTCGATGTCGAATCCGGCCGACAAGCTGAATGGCCTGGGATCCGTGGAATTGACAAGCGGAAGACCAGACTCGAACGTCGAAAGCCCGACACCGGTCAACATCGAATCCGAACCACCGCCTCCTGCTCCACGGCCTGTTCTCAAACCAGTATCAGGCGGGGTGCTCAATGGTACCGCGCTCAGTTTGCCATTGCCGGCCTATCCTGAGTCCGCTCGACGCTTAAGAACGGCAGGTGTGGTTATAGTAGAGGTCGTGGTTGATGAAACGGGAAAAGTAATCTCCGCAGTGGCCACGTCGGGACCTGCACTATTGAGAGATGGTGCCGTGCAAGCTGCGCTCAAGGCACGCTTCTCTCCGACGAAGCTTTCGGGGCAGCCTGTTAAGGTTTCAGGTTTGATCAATTACAAATTTGCCCTCTCCCAGTAGTTCTCAATAGAAGGCGCCAGCCTTCAGGCCGGCGTCATGCGGTAATAAGTCCTCGACGTTCAATTCATAATAGGAGCTAACTCCAATGTCATTAACCGGACACCTGAGCGATCTTTCGCTTTCCGAATTGATTGAGTTTTTCTGCAACCAGCGCAAGACCGGGCAGCTCAAGGTTCTCTATCCCCAAGGTCCCGGGTATTTTTATCTGCAAACCGGGTCAGTGATTGACGCGCGAATCGGCGTGCTACGAGGAATCGATGCCGTCTACTACGCGTTGACTCTTCCCAATGCGAAGTTTGAATTTGGCGGCGAGTCGGAACCCGCTGAACGTACCATCAATCAACCCTGGACTCAGGTAGTTCTCGAAGGCTTGCGTCGTCTTGATGAAGGAATCGTTCCCACCAATGCTTATCCCCCGGATTACCACGAGGAGGGCGAAATGGTGGATGGGAACGAGCCGGAGGCACCATTTACGGAGCTTGAAAGTTTGCGTGTTCCGTCGTTCCTATCGTTCATGAGTTCCGAATCGATGGACAAGAGGAAGGTTGCGATAGCGGGTTCGGTGGTTTTTGCCGTGATTGCCAGCGTTGCCGCGATAGGTTTTCCGGCTGGTTGGTACAGTCGGGCTAAGGCGTCAGAAGCTACGACTCAGCCAGCTACAGCTGCGGCGGTAACCGAAGCGCCAAGTCCTGAACTCGCGGTGCCGGTTAGTTCACAGCCCAGCCAACCCGACGAAAACGCACTGGCAGCACGGCGACAACATGAGAAAGAGAAGGCCAAGGCCCGTGAAGAGAGGGCGGCGGCGGCGTTAACATCTGCCGCCGGTTCGACAGCAGCTGTCCCAACCAGTCTAGCCTCCGAGACCGCGAAGTCTGGACCAAAGAAGATTACGGTAACCGTTAGCTACGATGAGTCGGGCCGCGTTACGCAGGCATCTGGTGCGGATGCGAGTGCGGTGAGGATCGCACGTCAAAAACGCTTCCCGGCGGGAAAAGCCGGCTCAGCGACAATAACGATCCCGATAAATTAAGATCGAGCATGCGGGGGAAAAGGTGAACGGGGAAAGGGTAAAGCTTACCCATTCCCCGTTTTCCTTTTCCCATTTTGTCCCTGGTTCAAATTAGCTGCATTATTTCGTCATCCGCTAAAACGGCCGAAGCTTGTTTTGCCCGATCGTAAATCCGGCTGACGCGATCGTCGTTCGCTTCGATTCCGCGTTTCTCAAGCCAGTAAATCACATTTGACTTGCCGCTCATCGGGCCTATTTCCACGACCTGCTCCAGGCCAAACTGGCCGGCCGGCACACCCGAGTACACCAGGTCCGCAAGTTCCCGATCACCTTTTCGGTAACTCTTGATCACTGCTGCTGCGTGAACTCCAGTTGCCGTACGAAAAGCGTCGCGGCCGAATACGGGATAGTTGTAGGGTATGTCCCAACCGCAAGCTTGCGACGCGACCTCACAATACTTGCCCAATCGCGACAGGTCATTCTCTATCCAGCCCATGAGTTTCAGGTTCACCAACAGCTGATCCATCGGCGTATTGCCTACTCGCTCGCCAATGCCCAGCGCGGAGCCGTGGACTTGATCGGCGCCGCCCTGGATGGCAGCTATCGAGTTAATTACACCGAGACCGCGATCCTGATGGCCGTGCCAATCAAGCCGAATGTTGCCACCTTGTTCCTCGATGATGCCTTTAACAAAGCGGACTACCGAACGCGCACCGTCCGGGGTTGCGTGTCCAACCGTATCGCAGACGCATACCGCCTTTGCGCCGCAACGAATAGCGGTAGTGTAAAGGGCGCGAATCGTTTCTGGGTTGGCGCGCGTAGTATCTTCGGTCACGTACATAACCGGCACGCCTTCGCTCACTGCAAGCGTGACGGCTTCTTCCGTCAATTTCAGCAACTTGTCGAGCGTCCAGTCCTCCGCAAAAAACCGGATGGCGGAGGACCCTATGAAAGTGCAGGCTTCAATTGGAATACCGACCCGCTGGGAAATTTCGACGATTGGCATAATATCGTTTCGATGAGTACGTGCCGCGCAATTCGGGCGGATCTTCAATTTCTTCTCGGCGATCTCACGAGCCATTAGCTCGACGCCGGCCGCGTGAGTGCCGCCCGCACCGGGCAAACCGATGTCCGCTGTGTCGATACCCAGTGCATCCATCAGGTGAAGAAGCTCGATTTTCTTTTCGACCGGCGGTTCAGTGACGGAGGGAGACTGCAAACCATCGCGCAGCGTCTCATCGTCAAATCCGATATGACGATTGGGCAGGGTCAAATCAGGATCGATGGTGTTCCAGTCATAGACTAATTCAGCAAGGGACACTCGAGGAACCTCCGGAAGCCGCTTTGTCGAAACTTCAAGCAGACTTAACTCACGCCTGGATTTTCAAACTGGGAAGAAATTTGATTACAACAACCTGCTATTGTTAATGTCAAGCCAAGCATTTCACTTTACCTTTTGACGCCAAGCGCCGCTCTGTTATAGCCTCTCACGCGTTTCATCAGAAGGTCCTTTGCGCTCTACGCTGCCAACTTTGAATTCTAAAGCTCAGGCTCAGGTTAAGACGATCGCGCTGGGCTCGGATCGCGCCGCGAAGATTTTGGCCGTCCGCGCCAGCATTGCGCGCGTTGCGGCGATCGATTCGTCCTGGGCCGAAGCAACCGTACTCGCCCGGCCTGTGGAGACGACCGTGCCGGCAATGCCGTTGAATGATTGGGAGTTAATGCAAGGCGCGCGCGAAAGGGCGCTGGCGGTGCGCGACCAACTTCGGGCGCAACGGCGCGACGCCGATATTTATGTTGGACTCGAAGGCGGGTTTCATTCAATCTCGATCGAAGGGGAATGGCACACTTTCCTGCGTGGCTGGGCATATGCGACCGATGGCAAGAATGGGACGTTTGGCGCCACACCGTCGATTAGTGTTCCTGCCCGCCTGGCCAAAAAAGTAATTGAAGGGCGTCGCGAACTTGGGCTGGTGATTGATGAAGTTGCCGGAATAAAGGATGTACGCAGTCGCCAGGGAGCCTGGGGCATCCTGTCGCGCGATCTGGTTACGCGCGCGATGAGTTTTGAAGTTGCACTGATTGCTGCCTTTGCGCCTTTTTACAACAAGGCGATGTACACTGATCTTTAGACTTCAACGCTGCAATTCGCTCTCTTAGGAAAGAACCCGGAATTAAGTTTGAACGTTGAACTCTTAATCTTACATGGAAGAACTTATTGCACAGGTTAACGATGGAGATCCGACGCACCATTCGCGTCCCAACGTCGGCTGGATCGAGGTAATCGCCGGTTCGATGTTTTCGGGAAAATCCGAAGAGCTGATTCGCCGGCTGCGACGAGCCAAGATTGCTCGTCAGAAGGTTCAGGTGTTCAAGCCGGAAATCGACTCGCGTTTTTCAGAGGACCACATCGTGTCGCATTCCGAGATGCGCCACGAGTCCGCCAACATCCGCAGCGCTGAGGAAGTGCTGGCGAGGGTTGAAGCAGACACCGAGGTGGTTGGAATAGATGAGGGCCAGTTTTTCGATAACCATCTGGTGGAAGTTGCCACTCAATTGGCGGGTCGAGGAGTGCGCGTGATAATCGCCGGACTCGACCAGGACTACACCGGCAAACCCTGGGAGCCGATGCCACAACTGCTCGCCATCGCTGAATACATTACCAAGACTCACGCTATCTGCATGAAGTGTGGTCAGCCGGCAAACTACTCGCAACGCACCTTTGAATCCGATGAGCGCGTTGCCGTGGGCGCCACGGGAATGTACGAAGCGCGCTGTCGCCAGTGCTTCGTGCCGCACGCTGATGCGCCAACCGTGCATGCGGATTGAATCAATAAAGCGATCGGTAACAGAGACAGCCAATCGTCTGCGGTCGCGATCGTCCTTCATTCTCGACTAACCAACTGCTCGGGCGACATGTACCACACTGTGCCCAGTCACATGCCACAGCCGCGTCAGGGCAGTGTGGTTCAAGTCGCTGACTAAAATAGGGCTGAACTGGACTGTTTCCTGGGGAGATGTGGGAATGGAAGCTTTAATTTGACAGGGGTTAGCTCAACACACGGAACACATAGCTGGCAACATCCTCATAAACACCGTCGGCGTGCTTTCCGCTCAACTTCACGGAATAGTCGTCACGTCTGAGTAAACTGGCAGGTAGGGACACGTTAATAGATTTGTTTGCAGTTGCGGGCTGGAGACCTCCTGCCACAAAGACGCTGGTTCGTTCACTCGTAAGTATTTCAACGCGATAGGTGGAGTAATCTGCTTTGGGAAGCTCCAGCTGGAGTTGAACGGTGTCTGTGCCGGGCGGAATAGAAATCTTTTTGATTTCGCCGCCATCGCGGGTGAGGCCGGGCGTCAGAACCACGGCGAGGGCTTGTCCCGGCTCATGTGAGCCTGGGTTCAATCGGTTAATGACTGTCCATGAAACCACGCCGATAATCAGGACTAGGGAGGCAGCGAGAGCGTAATTGAGGATTGGGTTGGCGGCCAGGAACGGGAAAAACGATCGCTTCCTGGTCTCACGACGATCAAGCGCAACTCTTTCATCTCGAGAAGGTTCAGCTGCGGCCACATCTGCCTGTCCTTCACTTGTGTTCTTCAGGTATTGCTTGAGCGTGCGCGCGAAACGAATCTTCTGCTGCCGCTCGGGCGGCTGGGAGAAGTGGCTTTCAAAGCTTTCACGCTCTGCCTGCGACTGTTCGCCGCTCAGATACTGATCGATTAGCTCGTCTTCCACCATTAGCAGTTCGTCATAGAAGGCGGCGTCGGTTAAAAGGCGCTCTTCAAGCGCTCCGATTTCTCCGGGCGGTAAGCTGCCCAGAAGATATTGGCGCAGAGATGCCTGCTCTTTGTATTCTAGTTCCAACGATTCACGCCCCCACGAAAACCACTTCTGTATACAATGTCAAAAAGGCTCAGTATATTTCAGGCTGCAACATCATTAACACAATTCCGAACACACTCATAAAGGGATCCGCGAATGCGATGAGCCCTTATTCTCAAGGCGTTTAGCGCGATTCCCAGCTGCTCAGCCAGTTGTTTCCGCCGATCAATTTTTGTTCGTTTTTCTTCCTGATAGTACTGCAACACTAATCCGCGGTGGTCAGGCCGTAGCTCCTCAATGCACCTCTCGAGGCACTCATACTCTCTTTCCAGGTCGTCTGAGTTGTCAGGGGGAGGGGGAAGCGGCACCGGCTTCCGCCTCACATATTCCAAATGCACCTTGTTAGCGACGCCATAAAAATAGCGTGCCGGGTCGCCCTCATAATTGTTCCTTATCTCCGGTAGTTTCTTGCTCACTCTATTGAGGGTTTCATCAGTGAGGTCTTCAGCTTCATGACAACCCCGGCAGGTAAAAATCTTGATAAGGCGCAGACGAATATCTTCATACTTTCGCCCTGCTCCCTCCCGGTTGGGGTCAAGCCAGTCGAGCAGGTCGTCAAAAGATTCTTGCGTTAAGACCCAATCTTTTTTCATGAAGCGGGGGAATCAACCAGTGTTTAGGGTGACGTGCGTTGCATCCCGCGGGCATTGTATCTAAAGATTTGTTCGTCGTCTTCGTTTTAGAACAAAAAATGCTGCGACAATCAATAGGGCCGACACGCCTGCCCACATTGTCAGTGAAGTGACGTGCCAGCCTTTGGTATTAACGCTCTGACTGTATTGTCCTTGAATTATGAAGCCTGACCAGTAATACGGCGACTGCCAACGCTTCTGCTGCGACATGGTCACTTGAGCTTTTCTAAGCGCTGCTGCTGGCGACAACCCTTCTTTCAACATGAACCCGTAGAAGTAACGCATCAGTTCCGCCGTAGCCTCGTCATCTACCTTCCACAGACTGGCTACAACGCTGGACGCGCCTGCATACATGAAGCCACGTGTGAGCCCAATCAATCCTTCGCCTCTCACGTCTTTGCCGAGCCCGGTGTTACAAGCGCTGAGCACCACCAGATCCACGGGGAGCTTTAAGTTGTAGATGTCATGAAGCCGCAGGAACCCGTCCTGCGGTTGGCCCTTTTCATCAAACAGCGAGAGCACAACACCAGATAACTCCGGGTGATCATCATTAAGCAGGCCATGAGTTGCAAAGTGCAGAATCCGGTAGTTGCCCATATCTGGTCTCATCACGGTTGCCCGGCTGGCCTCAAACCCGATTGCCTGAAACCCTGAAAAGAAGGGTGTGACGGACATGATTGCGTCGGCCTCAATTTTAGAGGCTTGCAACCTCGGAATGTGGCGTCCATCTTGTGCCAGCTCAACATCCCGGAGAGCGCGTTTTGAATCTGTCTGTTGTGATTGGGACGTCACCACATCAGCTTTTGGCGCGGTGGAATTGACGCGAGGATCGTCGGCCTCGAAAACTGGATCAGCGAAAACGGCAACTGTCTTCCTTGTTTGTTTGGACGTTGGCTTCTCGTTGATTAGCAGCGCCAATGCGGAAGCTGATGGCTCATTTACGATTTCATGATCGAGTACCAATGGTCTCGGACTCGCGGGCGCCGACGCAGAGTTCGAACCGGCAGGATCGGCAGCGGGCAGCGTCAGAATCTGAAACGGTAAGTATTGTAATGCCCCATCCGGTACGATCACTAAGCGCCTGGCGCCGAGCTTTTCAGCGGCCGGCGCCAAAACTAGTCGACTGATATTTGCAACTTCAGAAGGCAGCTGTGCTTCAGCTTTCGCGACCCGGGCTTGCAGCTGCTCGAATGCTTCACCTGGCAGCGGCTGACTTGCGGTAAGCAGGCTGTAGACACTGCGCGCTTGCCGCTCGATCTCAGCACGACCGGGTAATTCATAGGTCGAAAGCTCGGAGCGCGTCACCGCCCATAAGTAGCTCCGCTCCTCACCGAGCGCATACTCCAATAAGAGCGAATCGTCAGCCAAAAGTTTTTGCTGAACTTCCGTTAGACTTAGCGGCTGTGGCTGGGTCAGCGCCGCATAACGTGGGCTCCTCAACTTCATCTGAGATCTTACTTCCTCATATTCAATCGATAAACGATCGATTTCCTTTGCGAGAGGTTCGGCCTCGGCTGCATCAGCTTTACTGCCCAAAAGCTGAGCGTGACGCTCTGCTTTCTCGTAGAGAGTTTGCTGCAGTAAATGTTCCCGTTCCAACAATACCGGATCAACACCCTCGCGAATATTGGCACGCGCCTCCTGTAGTGATTCAAGCAACGATCGTGCGCGCGACTTTTCGCTGATTGCGAAAGCGGCGGCCGCAAACCCCTCCCCCGGGTGCGTCTTGTCAAGCTTCATAAGCACGTCGATGTATAACTCGTAGTGTTGACTAACGGAGGCAAAATATGACGCCCTTAGTTCCTGGCTCGCGACCTTCGTACGCAGCGACTCTACTACTTCGATCGCAGACTCTGTGGTGGTTCGTGCTTCGTTCAAATTGCCGCGGTCTCGCTCAAGGCGGGCAATGTTGTAAAGCGTGGCGGCCTCGCCCATGCGATATTCTGCCTGCCGGCAAAGTTTCACCGCGCCCGTGTACAGTTCGCGCGCTTTCTGCGTATCGCCTTGCCCTTCTAATGTCCAGGCGATCAGATTGAGAGTACCTGCTTCACCACGAAAGTCCTTTTCAGTACGCCAAAATGCCAGCGCCTTCAGATAGTTGGCGAGCGCTTTTTTTTCATCTCCAAGCGAAGCATAGACTCGTCCGATTTGCCTTATCTCAAAAGCCTGTAGCCGCCGATCCCGGGAGGCGGTGGAGATTGCGAGCGCTTGTTGATAGTAATCAAGCGCCCTTTGGTTCTCTCCCAACGAATAAAAAACATCCGCAGCGTCGTAAGTGGCCATTGCTTCGCCACTGTAATCTCCAGTCGCGCGAAACAATGGGAGCGCCTGGTTGTAGTATTCAATCGCTTCTCGCTTTTTGCTTAGTTGATTATAGACGTCGGCCAGGCCGGTGAGGACTCTGCCCTTCTCAGCGAGCGCTCCAATGGGTTCAACCAACTGCATTGCTTGCTCAAAGTAATCGAGGGCCCGCTGATTTTCTCCCAGGCGAGAGTAGAGCCGTCCGATCGCTGTAAGCGTCATAGATTGCCCGCGGTGATCGCGAGCGCTGACCCACATCGTGAGAGCCTGATTGAAGAGGTCGAGGGCCTCTCGCATTTCTCCAATATCTGAGTGGGTGTAGGCAGTGTTCAAGAGAGCGAGCGCTTGTCCTTGCCGATCGCCTATTTCCCGCCAAAGGCCCAGGGCCTTGCGATAATAATCGAGGGATACCTGAAGCTTCCCGACCCCGTATGAGACTTCGCCAAGGTTGTTGAGTGCTCGCGCCTTGCCATAAGAATTTTGCGTCGTCTGACTTAACTTGAGAGCCTCAGAACAAAGTTTCTGAGCCTGTTGGTTCTCGCCGCGAGTGATATGAACGTAGCCGATCTCGTTAAGAGTGTCGGCTTCTCGACGGCTGTCCTTGATCTGTCGCGCGACTGCTAAAGCCTGGTTATATGAATCAAACGCCTCTTTCGACTCGCCGAAGCGCTGATAAATATCACCGATGCGTTTGAGTGTATCTGCCTCTTGTCCACGATCAGCTGCTGATTGCCAGAGAGACAACGACTCTTTTAGCTTTTCAATTGCTTGCCGACTCGACGCTTCTTTCCACTCACGAAGCAGTCGCTCGGCTTCGGTGCAGGCATTCTCGGCGCCGATCGTTTGCCGATCAGGTGCACTGGCTAAGCGCACCTCTGCAAGCCGCAGCACATAACTTCCAACTACGGGGGCCTTTTCCAGAGACTGCACTTCAAGCCGGTAGAAGCCGGACTGTTCAGCGATGGTCGAAAGCGGGGTGGCTTCATGCTGACGGGTTTCAAGCTGAACCAGAATACGGCCCTCTGGAGCCAGCAGCCGGAGGCTTAAGTTAAGGGGTGCTTGCCCAACCAGGATGTGAAGATATTGTCCGGGCTCAAGCTTAACCTGATAAGCGTGAACCTCGGCAGCAGTGATTTCTCGATCCGTCGATTCTCCCACGCCCAGGTTGTGAGGACTGGGCGCAACTTTGACCTCGCCCGTTCCGGCGTTAGCGGGGCCGACGTGAAAACGACTGCGAAATGTTATCGCTAACGCGATTAGTGCGATTAGTGAAAAACCAAAGACGAACCTTGCAAGCTTAGTAGTCGACATCTGGTTGAAATGCTTTTTCCACAGCCGGTGCGGCTTTCGCTGCGCCTATTGAGGTAGCCTGCGGTGGTAAACGGTTGCCGTTCGACGGCGCAGTCTTCGGAAACAAACTAGCCCAATCAGCGCACGTATCGAAATCCGTAGGTGGGTTTCTCATACTACCGGCAAGGTTATCAAGGTTTTTGTTGGCGGTACCACTCTTATTAACAGTGCCACTCTTATTAACAGTGCCACTCTTATTGACCGTGCCACTCTTGTTAACAGTGCCACTCTTGTTTACGGTACCGCTCTTAACACGATCTTCTACCAGCTTGAAGGTGGCGGACGTAAGTAAGTCAGCGGTGTTCTGAATTGCTTCTGTGCCTTGACGCCGATCGCGCTTTGTCCCACGCAGGTAAGCGTAGAGAAACGTAAGCCATTCTGAGTCGACAACGAAGTAGAGCTCGCTATACTCGTCCAGTTTGGCGTGCTCTTCAGACCACGGGAAATAAATTGCCACGCCATGCGAGTATTGAACTGTTGGACCGCTGTAACACGACTTAATGACAAACCCTTTAGGCTCTGTGAAAAAATTGACGTGCTTGCGATTGTCCTCGAAATCGAAATCGGCGTCCGCATCTGACGCGTAGTCTTCATTTTGCGGACCGCGGATAGTGTTCATCACGTTCTGACAAGCGGCTCTCACATCCTTGAGCGAACAATACTTTTTCAGGAGTTTGCAAAAGTCGTAGAGATCAACATATCTCTGACCCAGGTATGGCTGAGCTTCCCAATGTGCCAGGATGAGCGCATTGCGCACTTCAGGGTTGGTGCAGGCTTGCCGTTCTCCCGGTCCCTCTGGCTCTTGCGTAGGAAGGTACTTGCAAAGCGTTCGGGAGAAGCTCTTAACTGCTTTCATCAGTATCACCGATTGGCTGAGGTCAGAAGCAACCTGGTCTACCGAGACACCAGCCGCCTGATAATCGGTGTAATAACTAATGTAGTCCTGCACGATTTTGGTCGAAAGCGCCTTAACATCGCTATTGATAGCCGGGTCATTCAGGGCTTTGAGAACCATCTGGTACGGCCAGCCAGCCAGGGGCTCGAAGCCTTCGGCGCCGATCATTACCTTGACGTGGTTGTGCACCATATAAGCAACTTCACTCATCGCCATAACGCACGTGTCGATGCCCAGGATGTCCAGGACTTCATTGTTCAAGGCGTATCTCTTAATCCGCTCCACTAGCTGGCCGAGGTTGATGGCCGTAAGGCTCACAATTTCATCATCAACTTCTTTAGCCAATAAGCCCCCATACACACCGCTGCCGTGCCCGTTCAACACCAGCATGTAATGCTCCGCCTCATACTTCTGGACACAGTCGGCAACGAAGTTAAAAATTCTGTCACCATAGGTCTGCTCAACGAATTCAATTCCAGTCTGCATCTTATCGGTAGCGGCCGACTCTGCCCCATCGACAGCTTTTGAGACCCGGTCAAGAATTTCCTGCATATCTTTGAGACATTTCATACGCTCCTCATTCAACTCGCGCACAATTTCTCCGGGCCTGTCACCCTTCTCAATCTTCAGTCTGGTATTTTCGTGAACCGGTGTGTCGAGTTCTATGATCACAGCGACATCTTTGGTCGAGCCGATCTTCTTCATATCATTCAAGGCAAAAATACATTCCTCGCTCAGGTTGTTATCGCCGGCGAGGTAAACCATTAGGGTCCATTTGTATTTGTCGTTCATCAGAATATCCTCCTGTATTGATTGGGATCTTGCCTCTTGCGAGGAAATCTCAGGCGGTTAAAGTGAGTGCGTCATTTCTCCAATGTGATCAGCAAAAACCGAGAAGCCAATACCCGGATGGGGGAACTGCGGGAGCCGGGTTTACTAACTGTGCTCTGTGATGCGACCGCTCGATATGATCATTGCGGCCCCGATCGAGTTTGACCACGAAATTGAGTCTGGCAATTTCTCTTTCCGTGACGTCGGTGTGCGTCTGTTTAGTCGGATCGAGATGGTGGTCAACGGCAACGGCTAATCAGGATCCTGAGGCAGTAATCGGCAACACCCTACGACCGTTGAAGGACGGTGTCAAGACTCGCAATCCATCGTCTCAAGGAAGTGTTTGGCGGCCTCCAAGTATTCCCAGGCGCTAACTGCACCTTCAATCTGCAAGACCCTCTAATGATCTTGATGTTTTCTTACAAAACATTTCAGAAAGGCTTGAACTGGTGGTGAATTCCAGCCGGGCCCAACCCTTGATGGGGCGTCTCGCCGCGCAAGAAGTCTCCCGGCCATCGTTCTAAAGACCAGTTAGATTTCCTGTTCTAACGCTCCCTCAATCGAGGGCGTCTCCCCAACAGGCTTCAAGGGGTCCACCTGCGACTCGGGCTCCCCGTCAAAGATTTTTCACCTGGCCCTGGGTGAGGTGCAGCAAATGTGTCGATTTCAATGCATAACAACGACGTTGACTACTGCACCGCCCGGACAATTCCTTTAGGAGACATGACATGAAGAAACAATCGTTTGCTGTGACTCTCGGGTTAGTTGTGTTAGTGGTGATAGGTTCAATGGGGCTGCTTCTAAGTGCCCAGGGATCGGCGGGAGCAGGGGGACAGAGACGCGGCGGAGAAACTCAAGCAGGTGACTATCGCCTTTCCGGTCCTTACACGCACAAGAACCTCTCAATCTTTCTGGTCCATGGAAAAAGCGTAATCAAGGGGAAGTCGTTTCTAACGCTGCAGGAGGCGCTGGTACAGAAGAAAGTGGTGGTCTACGAGACAAAAAGCGTCAACGAACTCTCAATTCAGAACTTTTCGAACGAAGATGTTTACGTCCAATCCGGCGACATCGTGAAAGGTGGACAGCAGGACCGCATGATTGGAGTTGACCTGATTGTGCCACCGCGTTCTGGCAAGCTGCCGATTTCAGCGTTTTGCGTCGAGCATGGCAGGTGGAGTGGACGCGGGAGCGAACGCGCCACCGTCTTCAGCAGTTCGGCTGACGCCGCATCGACAAAGGAAATTAAGCTTGCGGCAAAACGTTCAACCTCTCAGGGTGAAGTTTGGCGGAGCGTAACCGTGGCCCAGGACAAACTGAGCCGCAATGTCGGCGCTCGCGTTAACTCCTCGGTGTCAGAGTCGAGCTTGCAGCTCGCGGTCGAAAACAACAAGGTTCAGGAAACCGCTGACAATTACGTTAAAGCTCTCTCCAGCATAGCCAACCGCAGCGACGACGTAATCGGTTATGTTTTCGCGATCAACGGGAAAGTGAATAGCGCGGACATCTACGGCTCAAACGTGCTCTTCCGGAAGCTCTGGCCCAAACTGCTTAAAGCAAATGCGATCGAAGCCATCGCTGAATTGCAGCCGGGTAAATTCAAACCGGCATCAGCGGAGAGTGTGCACGGATTTCTTTCCGACTCGGAAAAGGCGAAAGGCTCAGATAAGGACGTGAACGCGCGTGTGAACCTGATGACTCGTGAAGACGACGAGAATATCTTGTTTGAAACTCGCGACAAGAAAGAAAACGGCGTGTGGATTCACCGAAACTACATTAAGAAAAACTAGAGGAACGGGGAACGGGGAACAGGGGAACAATGGAAAAGCGAGATACGTGCGACTCTGCCCTGTTACCCTCTTCCCCTTTTTTCCTTTTCCCCCGTCTTATCAGTGGACAAGCTTCGTCGAATACAGGACCCCGTACATCGCATCCTGGTGTTTGCCGAAACCCGCACCCGTACTCGACACCATCACGTTCACAAGTTGCAGTTGTCCGTTGTACTTCCGGTAGGCCATCCACTGCAGGCGTCTGAAGTCGTCTGACTTCTCAGGATTTGCTTCGCGAAACTCGACGCCCTTAAGTCCATCAATCTCGAGCCACTTCACTTCATCTACTTCGCCATTCTTTGCCCGTGTCTTGGCGCCATCGTAGAAAGCCTTGATGCTTATGTCAGCGGGAAAACTTTCGTCCATCGGCGAGATGCTTACGATCAAGTTTGCTGCTTCGAAGCCGCCGGGCGAACGCCACGTCAACATCTTCGATTCGTTCGTTGTCTCAGTCCAGTTCGCGGGAACTGTCCATGACATGCCCTGCTGGTCCCACTTGACGGTCTGGCCACCGGCCAACGCTGCAGTCTGCGCGTCAGTCGGCGTCGCATGCTCCGCCTGGATATCGTCCGTCTTACCCGATCCACCGGAGTTGCTCGACGGTTTTAGTTTGTTGGTTAGGTTGCAAAGTGAAAGCGCAAATCCAAGGACGAGCAGAACGGGAAGATGTTTCATGGCTACACTCACAAAAGGAGACTGAAATAGCAGTGCGCTTCTATTCCAAAAGAGGGTAGTAAGTCAAATGAATGTGGTATTTGGTATTGGATTGCTGGGTGTCAACAAGACGTCCTACACTTCCCGGGCGCGCTGCGACCAATGCCAAAGACCGCCTGTGACCTCCACCGGCAGGCGATGCCCTAATTGGCGGGCAAGCATAACAATCTGTCCCCGGTGATGGCCTTCGTGTGCGATGAAATAGCCGAGAACGTGCCCAACATCGAGGGGAAGGTTACGCCACACATAAACGGACGAGCCGGGAATGGTCCCACCCTGATCACAGCCAAGCTTTAGCAGGCTCAACATTCCGGTGTTGCTGCGCTGCAGGGCCGAAATGAGACCTTCGGGTTTCACTTTGTGCCGATCGACGCTCCGCGGCACTGCGATGCCATGCTCCTTGCCGAGCGTCTTGATCCAGGTACACCGAGCATTGTGAATGTGACCGGCAAGCATCCGGATGGTGCGACGTGGTGCTCCCGGCACCTTAGCTTCCCAGAGTTCGGCCGGTAAATGCTCGACCAGAAAAACCGTCACCCGATTATTGGTCTTCCATGCGTCAAGGATCGTATCTCGCAGGTTGAGGGGAGAAGGCATACCGCACCTCTTAAACGGCTCAGCTAACACCTACCATCAGAATTGACCAGGCGCGGCGATTATAGCGTCTTGTTTTGTGGACCGCATTTGCGCCTGACTGGTTAAATACTTCCGAAGTGTTTGTCTACCAACCCTCGCGTGTTATCCTACGATCCCCTCAAACCAACCCCCTATAAATTGACCGAGCCCCGGCGCTCTAATTCTTCGGAGAAACTTATGAATACCGCTGCCTACAAGTTTGATCGCACCGCGCGACTCAACTCGAGATTTTCAGCATCGAATCGCTTAACTTCTCTTTTGCTGATCAGTCTGCTATGTATTGCTCTCAGCGCCTGCCAACGATCTGACACAAGCACGAACACCAATCTGGCTAATGCTAACTCGTCTCCGACGATCGCGACGGCCAGTCCCGCCGTAGAAGCAACGCCGTCAAGCGCCGCGCGAGAGCCGGAAAAATATCGCGCTGTCCTGGTCTTCAGCGCTGAAACGGAAGGTGGGCAAAAGACTGTTGGTATTCCGACTCTATCTTTAGAGGTCGCACGCAACGCAGCCGATCGCCGCGTGTCGTTCAAGCTGCCTGACGGTTCCGATTTGATTTACCTCGAACAAGGCGACAAACACATTGTGATCGCGCCTGCTCGCAAGCAGTACGCTGAGTTGACTCCGGAGGCGACCGGCTTTCAACTGCAGAAGCTAATGACGCCGGGACAGATCGTCTCATACCTGGAGCGACTGAAAGGTGTCGAGCGAGTTGGCGAGGAGACGATGAACGGCCGACTGGCAGATAAGTATCGTTATGCGACCACGACGAACACCTCAACCTCTGCCGGCGAAGTTAAGAGCGAAGCCTTTTTCTATGTCGACAAAGAGACCGGTCTGCCGCTCAGGGCGCAGCTGGAGTCGGAGGCCAGCGGAAACGTGCAGGGTGTAAAAGGCGCGAGGATTGTTGCCGAGATGCGCGACATCAGCACAACTATCGACGACTCGCTGTTTCAGGTTCCCGCAGACTTTAGTAAAGTTCCACCCGAGCAGGTGCGCCAGCAAATCGACTCGTTTACCCGAACAGTGATGGCGCTTGGCAAGATCTTGCTGAGTAATATGAACGCGCCCGCACCTTCGCCTTCGGCGTCGCCGGCGCTTTAAACCAATGGCGGGAGAACACTGATGAAATACATATTGCTTCTTGTCCTCGGGATCGTCATTGGCGCTGCCGCCGCCATCTACTTTCTTGGCGTGCCGAGTGCGAAGGCGAGTCCCGGCCTGGCTGTACAAGCTCCGCCCGCGGGCGGTGATCCGCCGGGAACTGTGATCATTTCGCTCAGCGACAGTTTCTTGAACGAGATGTTAGGAACTGTCTTTCGCGATCTGGGACCGCCATCGTTCAAGCTCGCTGGCAACCCAGAACGGAATTTTTTCAATATGAAGCAGGCGGCGTTTCAGGGCGGCTGCACCAACAGCGTCACGCTCGCCGCGGAGGGCAGCAACGCTAAGACTCAGGTACAGCTTGCGGGCGGCAAGATTTCAGCGCCGCTGGTGTTTAGCGGTAGCTACAATCTTGGAAACTGCATACAGTTCAAGGGATGGGCGCAAACTACAATTCAACTCTCATTTGATCAGCCGAATCAAACTCTCTATGGCCGCCTGAATGTTGAAGGTATCAATCTCGAAGGCGTCAATCCGTTCGCTAATAACTTCTTAACGGTTTTCGTTCGCTCGGCCATCGACAGCAAAGTTAATCCGATCCAGTTTTTGCGTCCGCAGCAATTGCAGGTGCTGATTCCGGTGCAGGCAAGCAATGGTTCAGTGAAGGCCCAGGTGAAAGACGTGCGCTCGGAAGTTCAGGATGGCGCACTGCGGTTGCATATCACCTACGACTTCGCGGGAACCAAAGGACAACAACCGCAAGGTTAGCTTGAGGCGACTCTTTGGAGTGCGGTGACCTGTCACCGCTTTGGCCCAGGGGCGGCTTGACTCCCAGTTCTTACAATCCTTTCAAGCTAACCTCTGCCGCGACAGGTCGCGACGGCCAAAGCGGCGACCGATCGCCGCACTCCAAGGAGTTGTGCCTAAAGAAACACCTGACAGTTGTCTATTGACTTAGTCGATCCTGGAAGGCCTTAACTTCACGCAGAAGCCTGTTCTGCCGGCTGCGCGTTTCTGGTCGATTCTTCAGCCAGCGCGCGCTGGCGCTCAAAGTGATCCACAATTTCCTGCGCGGTCTTCTTTCCTACGAATGGCGTCAACTCGGAAACAGCCGCGGCTGCAATGCGATGAATCGAGCCAAAGTGTCTAAGCAATCGTCCCTTGCGCTTTTCACCGACGCCGGGAATCGCCGAGAGTTCGGAAGTAAAATCGCGCAGCTCGCGGCGCTTGCGGTGATAGGTCAACGCATAGCGATGCGTTTCGTCGCGAATCATTTGTAGCAGACGAAGAATCAAGGAATGCGGATCGAGATAGATCGGTTCGTGTTCGCGCCCTTTCACCAGCAGGTAGGAGACCTGATTGTGTTTCAACGGAGGCTTCACTACGCCGACCATCGGCACTGCTTCGAGATCAAGTTCGCGCATCGCGTCGGCGGCGGCGTTGAGTTGTGCCTTGCCGCCGTCAATCATGATCAGATCGGGCAAAGGCTTTCCCTCGTCCAACAAACGGCGATAACGTCTCACCACAGCTTCGCGCATTGACGCCACATCATTCGCGCCTTCCACGGTCTTGATGCGAAACTTGCGATACTCCGCACGGTTCATCTTGCCGTTGTCGCAGACCACCATACCGGCGACGTTCTCCGCTCCCTGGATATGCGAAATATCAAACGACTCAATGCGCGCCGGAAAGCGCGGCAGCTCCAGCGTCTCCTGCAATTCTTCCAGCACAAGTTTCATGTCCGGCTTGAGGATGCGGAAGCGTTGCTCAAACGCGAGCTTCGCATTTTTTTCGCCCAGGTCGATCATGTCGCGCTTTTCACCGCGCTGGCTGTGGTGAATACGCACCCGCCGACCTTTGCGCGCGGTTAGTGCTTTCTCCAGCAGTTCACGATCCTCGAAGTCGACGGGCACGTGAATCTCTTTTGGGACATAGTCCGTTGCGTAGTATTGCGCCAATACTTCACCCAGGAACACCGCCGGATCGAAATCGTCTTCGGACAAATCTTCCCAAAAGAATTCGCGCCGGCCAACTATGTTTCCCTCGCGCATGGTGAAAAGCTGTAATGCCAGTCGCGAACCTTCGCGGTAGTAAGCGAAGATGTCAACGTCGCGATCGGTGACGGTCGCCATCTTTTGTTGTTCTGAAAGTTTGACTACGGTCTTGCGCAGATCGCGATACTTGGCAGCCATCTCATAACGCAATTCTCCGGACGCCTGATCCATGCGCTCACGGAGCGTGTCCGCGAGTTCGGTGTTCCTTCCCTCGAGCAACAGGCGGACATCGCGCACCGCTTCCTGATATTGTTCCGGCGTGCACAGGCCCTTCACGCACGGCCCGAGGCAGCGCTTGATGTGATACTCAAGACAGGGGCGTGGCGCCTTGCCATTGATTTCGATATCGCAGGTGCGCAACTGAAAGGTCCTGTTGATGACGTCGATAGTCCGGCGTGCCATGCTGGCCGGCAGAAAAGGTCCGAAGTAAAGCGCACCGTCTTTTTGAATTCGTCTGGTGATGACCGCTTTCGGAAAGGGTTCGTTGATCGTTAGTTTCAGGTGAGGATACGACTTGTCGTCTTTTAGATTGACGTTGTAACGGGGCTTATGTTTTTTGGTAAGCGTTGCTTCGAGAATCAATGCTTCGACTTCGTTGTCAGTAACAATGACCTCGACGTCGGCAATCTGTCTAACGAGCGCGTCGGTCTTGCGATCGAAAGGCCGTGCCTCTCGGAAATAGGATTGCACTCGGCTGCGCAGGCGCTTAGCCTTGCCGATGTAGATTATTTTGCCGGCGCTGTCCTTGTAGAGGTAAACGCCGGCAGAAACTGGAATTTCCTTAAGCTTTTCGGCTAATGTCACTGGTTTATTGCTACTGCGAATTCAACTGTACAACAACATTCTAACGCACTGATGCAGTGAAGACCACGTAGCTACATTTCCATAACTCAAGCCGCACAAGCCTTCCTGACCCTGAGCTTCTCCGACTTGAGCTTTCGACTGGATCTCTTATGCGCTTTCCTTTTCCTTTGCCGGACGCCAAACAGTTCCACGCTGTCGGCTTTGGGCTGAATGCCGTCGATCATCTCATCGTGGTTCCGGAGTATCCTGCCTTCGACACCAAGATCCGGCTGCTTGAACACAAACAAACCACCGGCGGGCAAACGGCAACGACGATGGTCGCCTTGAAGCGGTTGGGCTTGAACACGGCTTATGCCGGCAGATTCGGCTCAGACGCTGAAGGGCAGTTTGGTTTCGAGTCTATCAAATCGGAAGGTGTCAACATTGAATTCGCGGAGGTCATCGCCGGCGCGAGCAATCAAGTGGCCTTCATCATCGTCGACGCGCGCAACGGCGAGCGCACAATCATCTGGGACAGAGATGAGCGACTGTCTTATCGCGCCGAGGAAGCGCCGACCGCGTTAGCTGCTCGCGGACGCATCCTGCATCTTGACGCTCACGATCCCCGGGCCTGTGCGCGCATGGCAGAAGCTGCTCGCGTTGCAGACACGATCGTGACGGCGGACATCGACAATATTTATGAAGGGCTCCCCGAGTTGCTGCCGTTAATCAATGTTCTAATAACATCGCGTGAGTTTCCCCATCGCCTGACTGGCATCGCCGACCAGCGTACGTCCTTAGTGGAATTGAAAGCTCGCTACGGCTGCGGAATTGTCGGCATGACCAAAGGGCAGGAGGGCTCGATTGTTTATTGCGAGGGACAATTCATCGAGTCGCCGGCGTTCGCTGTCCCCGGTGGCTGTCGCGATACTACGGGCTCGGGCGACGCGTTTCACGGCGGATTTCTTTTCGGACTGTTGAGTGGTAAGGATGTCGAGACCAGTTTGCAGTTGGCGAACGCGGTGGCCGCGCTGAAGTGTCGCGATTTGGGCGCTCGCACAGCCTTGCCGTCCGCAAGTGAACTAAACAAATTCCTGCAAACTGGACCAAAGAATCTTTAAATTTGTGAGAACCGGGCATTAAGCCCGCGAAGCGCGGCTTACACCCGCTCCGCGGGCTGCGGAAACGCAAGTCGAACTTAACTTAGTCAGAGAACTAGAATATGCGACTACTTAGTAGAGCACTGCTCGCCTTGCTGTTTCTTCCCGCGGGAGTTTCTGCTCAGCGGGACCTGATCCATTATGTCGATCCCTTCATCGGCACGGGCGGACACGGACATACATTTCCCGGGGCAACGATGCCCTTTGGCATGGTGCAACTGAGTCCCGACACACGTTTGACCGGCTGGGATGGTTGCTCCGGCTATCACTACTCCGACCACATAATATACGGCTTCAGCCATACACATCTGAGCGGCACCGGGATTTCTGACTATGGCGATATCCTGCTGATGCCAATCGCCGGCGATCCTTATCTGGATGCGCTGGTTGAAGGCAGCACGGAAAAAGGTTACGCCTCACAATTCAGTCATGCGAACGAAAGGGCATCGCCGGGTTACTACTCCGTACTGCTTGACGATGACCACATCAAGGCTGAACTCACTGCTACCAATCGGGTGGGCTTTCATCGCTACACGTATGCCGACGGCAGTCGCCCCAGCATCATCCTGGATTTAGTCCATCGCGACCGCGTGCTCGATTCTTACTTGCGGATCGTTGATGCCAGCCACATCGAAGGCTACCGGCGCTCAAGTGGCTGGGCCAAAGATCAGATTGTTTATTTTGTTGGCGAGTTTTCGCAGCCATTCGGAAGCGAAATAGCTTTGGATGGCAAGACAGACCGTAGTCTGAAGGAAGCGCGCGGAAAAAGTATCAAGGCAGTCTTTGATTTCGCATTAAACGGTAAACCCATTTTGGTGAAAATCGCGCTCTCGTCCGTGAGCATGGAAGGCGCCCGCCGAAATCTTACCAGCGAGTTGCCGGGTTGGAATTTCGACCGTGTAGCACAAGACGCCGCAAGTGCCTGGAATAGTGAGCTAAATCGCATTCAAGCCGCCGGCGGAAGCGCCGATCAACTCAAGACTTTCTATACGGCGCTTTATCACACGATGATTGCGCCTAATTTGTTTATGGATACGGACAGCCAGTTTCGCGGGACCGACTTGCGAACTCACAGCGCCCGCGGCTTTACAAACTATTCAGTCTTTTCGTTATGGGACACGTTTCGCGCTACGCATCCGCTTTACACCATCATCGAGCAAAAGCGTTCCGCTGATTTCATCAATACTTTCCTGGCGCAGTTTGACTATGGCGGGCGACTGCCGGTCTGGGAACTTGCCGGCAATGAGACTGACACAATGATTGGCTATCACGCGATTCCGGTAATCGCCGACGCTGCAATCAAGGGCACTCCGGGTTTTGATCGGGAGAAGGCTTTCGCCGCCATGAAGCATAGCGCCGAGCTGAAACACTTCGGGCTAGGGGCCTACGTTGACCGCGGTTACATCAGCATGGAAGACGATCGTGAGTCGGTCTCAAAAACGCTCGAATACGCGTACGACGACTGGTGCATTGCCGAGATGGCGCGCCTGCTGGGTCATGAAGACGACTACCAACGCTTCACCAGGCGCGCGCAGTTCTATCGCAACGTATTTGATGACAAAGCAGGTTTTGCTCGTCCCCGCAAAAATGGCGCCTGGCTCACTCCATTCGATCCGCTCGAAGTCGATTTCAACTTCACTGAAGCCAACTCGTGGCAGTACAGCTTCTTCGTACCCCACGACGTGTCCGGACTCATTGACTTACTCGGCGGTAAGGAAAAGTTCGCGCACAAACTTGACGAGCTGTTTACTACGGAAAGCGAGACTACCGGTCGCGAACAGGCCGACATCACGGGACTGATCGGCCAATACGCGCATGGGAACGAGCCGAGCCATCACATGGCCTATCTTTACGATTACGTTGGCCAGCCATGGCAGGCCCAACGGCGCGTGCGGCAGATCATGGACGACTTCTATTCCGCAAAACCCGATGGGCTGATTGGCAATGAAGACTGCGGGCAGATGTCGGCCTGGTACGTTATGAGCGCGGCGGGTTTCTATCCCGTGACGCCGGGAGCGCCGATCTACGCGATCGGCACGCCCTTATTTCCGGAGTTACGCTTCAATCTCGAAAATGGAAAATCTTTTGTGATCAAAGCGCGCGGGGTTTCCGCGCGAAATCTTTACATCCAAAGCGCCACGCTCAACGGCGAGCCTTATCGGTGTTCATATCTCTCGCACGAAAATCTCATCAAGGGCGGCGAGATGATTTTTCAAATGGGACCGCGGCCGAATATTAATTGGGGCTCCAGCAACGTGGATGTTCCAGTCTCGAAGATTGTCGCCGAGCGGATTGTGCCGGTGCCTCTTATTGAGGGAGCGGCAAACACGTTTAAAGGCCAAATGGAAGTCGTCATCAGCGGACGCGAGAAAGACGAGCGTGTCCAATTCACTACCGACGGGTCCAGGCCTGACGCGAGTTCGCCACAGTTTGAAAAGCCATTCGTGATACGCGATACGACTACCGTGAAGGCAATCGCAGTCGGCAACAACGGCATAAGTAGCTTAATCACTTCCGCTGTCTATCACCGTATACCACACGATTGGAGCATCAAGATCCTTTCCCATTACAGTTCCCAATACGCAGCCAGCGGCGATCTGGCTCTCATTGACGGCGTCAGAGGCAACTCCAACTTCAGCACCGGTTCATGGCAGGGTTACCAGGGTCAGGACCTTGTAGCCATCATCGATCTGGGAACGGTTCAGGAAGTCAGTAAACTCGGCGCGGGATTTCTGCAAGACGTGACTTCGTGGATCTGGATGCCGCGCAGCGTTGAATTTGAACTCTCGATCGATGGCCAGAGGTTCACTCCCGCTGCAATGATTACCACCGGCGTGTCGGACAGAGACTACGGCGTTGTGGTGCGGGATTTCGCGCAGACCATTGCGCCGAAACGAGCGCGTTTCGTGCGCGTCAAAGCTCATAACTATGGACGCATTCCCGAGTGGCATCCGGGCAAGGGCGGTGACGCCTGGATCTTTATTGACGAGATCGTGATTCAGTAAGGCGAACAACCGGTATTCATTCGTCGATCTTGTGGATGGTTTTCACCAATGGGAGAGACAGTAATGGACAAATTACTTCTGCCAGTCCTGCTCGGCACGAATCGAAAAGAGCGAAAGAGCTTACATCCGGCCAGGTGGTTGGTCGGCGAGATGGAAAAGCGTGCTGAGATTGAAACAAGACTATTTGATGTGAGCGACTTCGCCCTTCCTCACGATGACTACGGCCAGGGGCTCAAAGATCTTTTTCCGGACTGGCGCGATACGATCATTAGGGCTGACGGATTAGTGATCGTGACGCCGGAATACAATCACGGTTACCCGGGCACATTGAAGGCTGTGCTCGATTTATTGCTGCGGGAATACGTACATAAGGCGGTCGCGTTTGTCGGTGTCTCTGAGGGCCTCTGGGGCGGAACGCGCGTGATCGAGGCAATGGTGCCGATGGTGCGCGAGCTGGGCCTGGCCGTTACCTTTTCAGATCTTCAATTCCCAAAAGTGCAAAAGACGTTTGATGCCGAAGGAAAACTTCTCGATCCGGCTTACGAGAAGCGTGCCGTAGATTTTTTGGATGAACTTGTCTGGATGAGCCGCACGCTGAAGTGGGGCCGCGAAAACGTGCCGTCAAAGTTTCATCCAAAGGCCAGGTAAGGTTGCGGCAAGCTCTTCCCTGGGAGCGCGGGCGTCTCGCCCGCAAACGCGCCGCAGGCGCAAGGTT
>JBOGOP010000051.1:0-23463 GCA_050747225.1 Pyrinomonadaceae bacterium | reverse complement strand
AGAATTCTGCGAGCGCCTCTCCCAGGCGTTCGGATTTCATTAACTCTCCCGCCAGTAGGATCCGCGCGCTGAGATCGTTCGTGTCAAGCCCGAGGACGGCTTGCAGGTGAACGATAGCCTGCTCATGCTTGTTTTCCTTACCCAACAGAATGGCCAGATTGTAATGCGCATTGGTATTGGTGGAATCGATACGAAGAGTTTCTTCATATTGATCAGCCGCGCCCTTTAGATCCCCAGTCGAGACGAGTACGGCACCCAGGTTCACGTGCGCTGGAATACTGTTAGGGTTTGCCGCGATTGCCTTGCGAAACTCATCACCCGCTTCTGCATACCTCCGCGCCTCCACGGCCAGCTTGCCGCGAACCAAGTGGATACGCTCACCCTTGATCAACTCCTGCAGTCCGTCCACCAGCGGATCGTTAACTCGCACGCCTACGGAACCTTGTTGCGCCAGGTGGGCCGTCGCTTTCACCGTGTTGCCCAGCCCGCGATAGGCCATGGCCAGAGAATAATGAATTCGATTTGCGGCGGGTATCAGCGCCAGCGCCTTCTCAAAATTGTTGATTGCCTGATCGTAACTTCGCTGCGACAGAGCGACCTGTCCCAGCCCGTAAAGCGCTGCCGCACAATTCTCGTCAATCACCAGCGCTGCGTTGAAGTTCTCTTTCGCGTCTTCCAGCCGATCTACTTGCAGATAGATGTTACCGAGATTCACCGGCACGGCCGCGTAGTTCGGACGCAAACCACGCGCGATTTGGTAGCCGCGTATCGCGTCGTTGAAGCGACCTTCCTGCTCGTCCAGCTTTCCCAGTAGATAGACCCAGCGAAACTCTTTCGGCGTCAGATGCGTAGCGTTGAGGTAGCACTCACGCGCCGGAGAGTTGAGCGAATACGCGTGGTAGCTTTCCGCAATGGCGCCGTAAGCATTGCTCAGCGTCGCTTCACTGCTGTTAGTCTTCACCGCTTTGGCGAGCGAGGATTGTAACGACATCAATTGTTCGCGCACATCGGCTTCCAACTTCGTCAAGTCCGGCCAATGCACTGGCACGAGGTTGGACCTGGGAGCTGGTAGAAGATCGTCAGGCCGGCCGGAGTTTTGCGAGCGAACTTCGAGTGAGGGCGAAAAGATAGTCAACAGCGCCAGGCAGAGTACTCCCTGTCGATAGGCGCGAGTCCTGCTTCTCTCGACGGGAAGGCTCATTGCTTCTGCGACCCCGTGCCTTTCTTCAAGGTAGTGTATTGATCAACAGGAGTACCTTTCCATTCCTCGACCGTGCCGTCGGGCCAGCGCACTCGCACAGTTTCCACCGCAGCAGCACCGCCCAATCCTATAAGGACGCGCGGATCATTTGCCGATAGATAGCTGCCGTCGGTCCTGGCACGCCGCCACAGGAAATTGTTCTTCGATATCACGATCTCTACCCGCGCACCCAACGCGTCGCGGCCGGCTGCTTTGTCGATCAGGCGCAGTCCCAACCAGTGGTTTCGATTGCCGACTTGATTCAGGAACAGCCTTGCCGGACCTTTGTTGTTGGTCACCAGCACGTCTGTGTCGCCATCATTGTCGAGGTCGCCGAAGGCCGCCCCGCGACTCACCTCGAGCAACTGAAAGCCTACGGCGACATTATGTGTGACCTCGACAAATTTCCCCCTTCCATCGTTGTGGAAGAGCTGGTTCGGCTGACCCAGCGGATAGGAATCACCCTTACGCATCAGCGCCGGCAACAATTGTACAGCTCCGTTGACGACCAACAGATCGAGCCAGCCATCGTTGTCATAGTCAAAGAACGCCGTGCCAAAACCTGTAAACCGATGCCCGGGCATTCCCAGACCTGCCTCGCGCGTACGGTCCTCAAAAAGGGCTTTACCCAGATTCAGGTAAAGCGTGTTCGTCTCGTCCATCAGGTGGGTGACAAAGATGTCTTCGGTGCCATTGCCATCGAAGTCTCCCGCATCCACACCCATGCCGGCCTCTGCCTTTCCGTCTCTGTTCACGGCGGCGCCGGCCAGGAGCGCATCGTTCTTAAACGTCCCGTTCTTTTGGTTAATCCAGAGCTGATTGGGATCACTATCGTTGGCGATGTAAATTTCTGTCCAGCCGTCACCATCAAAATCCGCGGTGACCAGACCCAATCCGTGGCCGAACTCTTTGTCCACGCCGGCGCTGACAGTGACGTCTTCAAATCTACCGTCGCCTTTGTTGTGAAACAGGCGGTTACCGGGCGCGCGAAAAACGCGTGGCGTGCAATAGTCCCTCGCGCTGGTGGCGGCGTAACAAGTGGGACTATTAGTCGCGGAAAAATGGGCGTAGTTCACTACCATCAAATCAAGCCAGCCATCTCGGTCATAGTCGAAGAAGGCGGCGCTCGTACTCCAGCGTGGATCATCCGTCCCAGTTTTTTCTGTGACTTCGGAAAACGTCCCATCACCTTTGTTCAGGTACATCTGGTTTCGACCGAGGTTTGTAATGTACAGATCGGGCCAGCCATCGTTATTGATGTCGCCGACTGCGACGCCCATCCCGTATCCGTCGGCCACGATGCCACTCTTTTCAGTTACATCGGTGAACTTGAGTGTCCGGCTGCCGTCTTTGCCAACCACGAGGTCGTTGCGGAAGAGCCGGCTGCGCGGCAACCCTGGATGGCGCCACGGAAACTGCGTACTCGCTGGTTGCGTTCCCGGTTCCAGCACGCTGCCCTGTACGAGAAAGACATCCAAGTCGCCATCGTTATCAAAATCGAAAAGGCCTGCTCCACTGCCCATGATCTCAGGCAAATACAGTTTTCCAGTCATGCCGTTGTAGTGTTGGAACTTGATTCCCACCTGCTCCGTTACCTCCTTGAAGATTGGTAACGAGGATGCTGTCGCACGGGCTGATTGCGGTTGAGCTGCCGGCCGAAACGGCACGTAACAATGACCGATCATGAGAACCAACAGGACTATGAACTTTTTTTCCATAAGTATGAGAGCCAATTATTATTCCGTTCGAATGTGCGCGCAAACTTGACCCGAATCGGGGACAGGCCTGCTAAGCCTGGCTCTGCGATTCCTGCCGACCTGTTCAGGCGCCGGGCTGTCGGGCATTGCCACTTCGTGACGCTCGGCCGCCTTAGCTCTGCTCTCAAAGCGAAATGGAGAATCAACTATCCGGAGAAACAGAAACGATCTGGCTCTAGCACTCGGATGGTGCTGGCCTGTTGGCCTGCAGCGGAGACCTTAAACCGCCTTGCCGAGGTCTTCGCAGTTGGCTCGTGCGGAAGGATTTCCGATGGCGCGATTATGGCGCGATGGCGTGCTCAGACGTAGCAAGATGTAACAAACTTTGACGGCTGCGGATTCGGTAAATACTGGTTAATCTCGTTTCGTCTCGCCTTGTTGATGCCCCTCGACCCGTCTCATAATCTGTTGGTTCGGGGTTCGAATCCCTGCGGGGGCACAAAGACATTGACGATTGCTGATTGCTGATTGCGATCACAGACTGCTTCCGTCGACGCCGCTGGAAATTGACGCAGGTTAGAGACGTTTACCTCAGCGCGTTGCTGCTCAGGGCCAGCCGACGCCCGCTGCCGGCGCCTTAACGGCGAGTACCTGGCCACTACCCAGCCCTTCCATCATCTTCTCAAACCCGTGCCACTCAGCCGCCATGATGAATAGCGTTCTCCGGTCGCGCCCGCCGAGCATGCAAGCGAAGCAGCCGCGGTCAGCGTTGACCGTTTGCAGCACCTCGCCCCCTTCGCGCACGCGCACGCAACGCTTGTTGGGAACGTCCGCGTACCATATAGCGCCTTCCGCGTCCACGCTAATGCCGTCAGGCGCACCATTTTTAAGGTCAGCCCACACTCGCCGATTCGAAAGACTCCCGTTCGCGGCGATGTCGAAAGCGGTGAGCCGGTTGCCGAAGGACTCGGCGACGACGAGGGTCGAGTTATTGGGCGTCACTGCCATCCCATTCGGAAAGGTGAGACCATCGGCTACCTGACGAACAGTGCCGTCAGAAGTTACGAGAGCGATGATCCCGGAGGCAGGATTCGCACCCATTGCGCCTCCGTTAATGTAGGTGTTGCCGCGACCATCTACAACGATCTCGTTCCAGGTTTGTGCAGGGAGGCCGCTCAAATCTGCATGAGTCACCAATGAACCGTCCGGCTGCTGGCGCAGCAGGGGCCGGTCGCTCGTCGAAACTATGAGCAGACTTCCATGCGGCAGCCAGGCGATGGAAAAAGGAAATGACGCGAACGGCAGTCGGACCATGACTTCGCTCTTGCCCTTGGGATCAACAGCAACGACCTCTTGCCTGCCCCAGTTTGAGAACCACAGCCGGTTCTTATGCCAACGCGGCGACTCACCGAATCCGAGACCGGTCAAGAGGGTCTGTAGCTCAGGTGCTTGCTGGGACGAATTCTTGCCAGCGCCTTTGTTCGGCGGTCCCTGTCCAAGTGCAAATCTGGCGCCGACAGACGCGGCACCCAGTCGGGTCAGCATTGTTCTTCTGTTCATTTTTCGGTCCTCCTTTCGGACGATCGTTTTCGGAGTTCACTCTCCGAGGTAGCGGCGATTCTTCGTGGTCAGCAGTTTAGGCCAGTTGCCACGCCCTTCATAATCCAGAATGAATTTCGTTTCGCACTCTCCTTCGTGCCTTGAGTGCGCAGCTTCACGTTCCTAATCGTATGTCGTTTGAAACTCACCGATTTCGACAGCCGCACCCAAATTTTTTTCGCCGTGGATTAGTTGTAGAGTTGAGGACCTATGGGCGGCGGTACAAAGCACCAGGCAAACGAGGGGGTCAAGAAGCCTAACGACTCGTGGTACGAGGCCTCTGGCGCGACTATGGCGCGATTATTTATTCGGACATAACTGGGCTCCAACAAACCCTGATAGCTGCGGATTCGGTAACTACTACTCGTTAAGCCTTGTTAGTGCCCCTTGCCCGTCTCATAATCTGTTGGTTCGGGGTTCGAATCCCTGCGGGGGCACTAATCGTATAGCGAGTGTTCTGGTTGAGTCGTCCGGATCGGGAACCCATCAGCCATTGAGAATTGCATTTGCGACACCTGAGTATGTGACCGAAGAGTATTTTGATGGAGGCTTGGCCAACTATACTCATCGAGTTGCAAAAGCCCTGGCCGGCATGGGTCATGACATCCATGTTTTGACTCTATCGGAGATTGATGAGGCGGAATTTCGGCACGACGGGGTAACAGTCCATCGCCTTGCGAGCAGTAAAGCCTGGTCCCATTTAGATCGTTTGACTCGACACCATTTGCCGAGGACCATTGAGTTTCTCGATCTGAGTTTGAAAGTTTATCGCAAGCTCAAACGGCTCAACTCAGAACAGCCTCTTCAGCTCGTCCAGTTTCCCAATTATTCGTGTTGTGGCCTCGTCTCGATGTGGCGGCTCAGCGTTCCACATGTTCTGCGCGCTTCGTCGTATCAACCTGCCTTGAATGACGCATCTGGCGTAAGACTGAAGCTGAATTCCAGGATGGAAGAACGCCTGGACCGGCTGCAGTTCCGGCTGAGTCCACATGTTTTCACCGCCAGCCGCAGGCTCCAACGAATGCTGGTGGCAGAAGCCGGGTTGGCTCACGTGCGAGTGATTCGTACGCCCTTCTACGTGGAAACGCAGGATTGGGACAGCTCCGTTTACGATCGGTTTTTGCAGGGTAAGAAATATCTGCTTTTCTTTGGCCGCTTCCAATTGCACAAGGGCTTTCATACGCTCGCGCAAGCCTTGCCACGCGTCCTAAGCCAATATCCGGACGCATACGCCGCTCTTGTTGGTCGCGACTTGGAATCCCGTCTCGCCTCATCGATGGCAGACTACGCGAGCGCGAAGTGTGACAGTTTCTCCGAGCGACTCGTCGTGTTAGACAAATTGCCGCATAGTCAGCTTTACCCGGTGATCGCCGGGGCACACCTGGTCGTCTTGCCTTCTTTGATAGAGAACTTACCGAATGCCGGACTGGAAGCGATGGGTTTCGGGAAGGTAGTGATTGGGACCGCGGGCACGGGCTTTGATGAGTTGATTAGCGAAGCAGCGACGGGGTTTCTCGTCGCTCCAAATAATCCTGAGGCCCTCGCTGAAAAGATCATTTCTGCCTGGATCGATCCAAAGCTCGACGAAATGGGGGCAGCGGCGCGACAAAAGAGTTTGGAATTCTCGCCAGAGAAGACGGTAGATGCCTTACTGACTTATTACCGGGAAATACTGCGTGGATGAGTGGCTCCATTCAATACCCTTGCCTACAAGCTTGCGGCAATCAGGCGGCCCAGGTCTTTCGCGGCCACAACCCCTTCCGAACCCCAATCGCAGCCACCACGGTAAATACAGAAGCCCTCTGACGCATGTTGACCGGTATATTTCTTACCAGCCGCCTCAGCTTGAACTCGGCTGTTCCTAATCTTCAACGACGAGGCGAACGCTGCGTCCCGCCAGTGGACCACTAAATCAGGAAGTGGATTACCAGAGATGTTTGCTTCTGTAGCCGTCCGCGTAACGTCCTCGACCAGCAACTGTCCATCTTCAGTAGCCAGCGCTAACAACATCTGCTCCAGTTCTGTGCAGAGATTGTCGTAGTCAGCCAGAGGAACCGCCCCTTCGGCCTCGCGTCCTATCAGGTTAATCCGAATCCATCCATATTGATCCGTAGGCAAAGAAAATGCTCGAGTCTTCTGCCAGTCGTATGCCGGCAACATAGTCGGACGCGCGAGCTTGTAGGTGGCGGTGGTTGGCGTTAGTTGATAGTAGAGCTTCTTCAGCCGTGCAGGCGTGAGTCGTTTGGTTCCTGCAAACAAAGACAGAACGCGCTCGGTCCAGGTTTGTGAGCGCCAGCTTGAAAGCTGTGAAAAACCTCGTTCGCAGAGCAGGCAACCAAGAAATCCTGGAAAACCCCGTGCGGGGCGCATTCCGTGAAGAGCGAAAACCATCACAGTCGCCGAACTGCCCGCCGAGTGGATGAGTTCCCCAATCTGTTGATCGATTGCACGATATACATCTTTAAGCGTCGGCTCAAACGGCTCGCTAGGAGGGTCTAGCCCTTTATAAAACGGATGATCGGGCGCGACTGTATGCCAAAGCTGATGACTTGCGTGATGAACCTCCGGAAAGACAATAAGCGAAACTTGCGGATTCGTTTCCTTGATTAGACGTTGAGCCAGCATTCCACGTAATCGCGCTCCGGCGCTGCACGCGGCCGCTAGTTCTCTTAGGTTGCTTTGATTGTCTGGCGTACTGTTGACGAATCGATTTGCAGATAGCGGATGCACCGGCGCTTCTCTTACAAGCGAACGAATTCGATCAGGGCCTGCTTGAAGACCGGCTGCCATTGAATCATGGGCCCACCACTCGGAAACTTCGAACCCTTGTGCAAGTCCAACTGGAGGCGCAAAAGGGACATCCAACACGCCAACGGAAACTCCCTGCTGATCAAGTGCTTTCCAGAAAGGTGTTAAGTGACGACCGTGGTAGCGGCGGAGACTCATCGTTTCTGGCAGCCACTTCCATTCACTGTAGATGCCATGTACGGTTGGTTCTTCGCCGGTGAGAAAGGTGGGCCATACGGTCCCGCTGCCGATTGGAGATGGAGACCGCACGGCCAACCACTGGCCTTCGGCCAGCAACGATTTGAGCGCCGGCATTTCGTCCCGGCCGATCATTTGCCGCACCAGGGTAGACTCAGCGGCATCAATACCTACAGCGAGTATGGCTGAATTCGTTGAAGTGCCTTTATTGCTCATCGAACAGTTCCTGAGGGTAGATCAATCTCTTTTCGGCAGCAGACCTGACACATGCCTCAAGTATCGCCACTGTTTGCAAATTGTCTCGGCCGCTCACTTCGGACTCCTCGTCGTGAAGGACGGCCCGCTCAAGCTGATCCAGCAGAATTCTTTCCTCGGTCTTTGTCCTGGATCCTCGTCCTACCAGGCGAGGCAACTTCCCGTTTTCCCAAAGTATTAGCCAACGCTGAAAGACATGGAGCGTGGCGCGCTCTCCAATAAACCGCGCATAGAATTCCTGTCCTCCCTCGAAGTGAGTATGACCAGTCGATTCGTAGGTTGCTGAGTAAGAGATGCGGGTTTGGTCGGCCATGTAAAGCATCAATTGCAAGGACGCTCCGTTGGGCAAGTGTGCCCCCGGCAAAGTGAAACTATCTGCCATGACGCTTGTTACTTCACTAGCGAGTACGTAGCGAAGGGCGTCGAGATGATGAACACCCATCCCCCAAAGTACGCTGTTAGGAAGTCTGCCCAGTGAGGCCGGCATGGCGTGAAAAGGACGGTAGTAGTGGCAGATAACCATCCCCACTTTTCCCAACACGCCCTCGAGGATAAGCCGCTTTATGGTGCGGAAGGACCGCAGGTAACGATAGTTTTGCGCGACTAACAGCGGCGTCCTGTTTTTCTCTGCTAATAAAACAAGCCCGGCTGCTTCGCGGAGATAGAGGGTGAACGGTTTCTCCACGAGCACGGCGACGTTACGCGCCAGCGCCGCTTCGCAAGCTGGCGGATGACAATCGGCCGGCGTGGCAACTATCACAGCTTGACAGCTGTTGGTGTCCAGCAGCTTTTCCAGATCAGGGAAACACCGGGCCGAAGCAATTCTCAATTCTGCAGAGGCGCGCTTCAGGGTGCCAGGATCGATATCAACACAACCGACCAACTCGAATGCTGGAGTAGCCCTGACCTCGCGCACCCAATCCTTACCACGCGCGCCCATGCCGACGACGGCTATTCCGATCGCCATTCGTAAGGTTTCCCGTCTTTCACCGTTATGCTTGCCAGCACGTCGCGAGCTCTTATGGAGGCTCGCAAGAAAACTTTCAGACTGGGCGGGTTAAGGTGCCCCCATATTGCTGAAGCGAGAATTATCAAACTCTTGAGGTCGCATCTCAAAGACTTCTTCGCCAGGATTGGCTGGAGCAGCATCGGCGGATCGCCGGCCCAAAGTCGCATTGCACCGAGCATGTAAAATGCCGCCAACGAATCGCCATTCCGAGAATGGTTTTCGCCCACTGCGCGTATTCCGTTGAAGAGAGTCGCGTTGTTTGAGTGATAGCGATAACTGTAAAGAACGTCCGGCAGTGTCACCACGCGGCCGCGAGTCGACATCTTCGAGAACAGATCCTGGTCTTCGGCTCCGGCGGCATTTTCATCGTAACCTCCGACCTGTTCAAACACATCGCGGCGAAACATTACCGAGCCATGTGGGAACGGGATCCGGACAGAACGGCGCACCAGCCTCCATCGATCTCGCGGACGCACTTCGCGGCCGCTGGCGTCAATTCCGTTGCAGAGCGTTCCAACAACAGCAACATCAGGCCGCTCCTTGATGATCTCCCACTGCCGTCGCAGCCGATCAGGATGCGCGATGTCGTCAGCATCCATACGCGCCAGGATCTTAGCTCGCGTCTTTGCCACTACAGCGTTCGAGCTGCGGGAGAGACCGAGCCGCGTTTTGCTTTCGTGAAGTTGGATTCGCTTGTCCCTGGCCGACCACTCGCGTAAACGCTCGACGGACCCGTCGGTGGAAGCGTCGTCGAGAATTACAAACTCAAAGTCACTCAGAGTTTGTCCGAGGATGCTGCTGATGCTCTCGTCGAGGAAGGGAAGCGCGTTATGCACGGGCATAACGACGTTGATGAGAGGTGTCGCAACCAGGTTCATACGAAGTTATTCGCAGGCGCGCGAAGCATTAGTCTAGCGGACGGGCTACACTTTGGCTAATTCACTTCCGTCAGGAAAACCACTAACCTCGTCTTGTTAGTGCCCCTCGACCCGCCTCATAATCTATTGGTTCGGGGTTCGAATCCCTGCGGGGGCACCAATCAATGCTGGGCGAGCATGCAAGTGCGCAGAGCGCCAAATTTTTTAGTAAGGGTGAGACGGTAACGAGAACGGTTGCTAATCAGGTAATGCCGAGTAAAAGGAATTCAAGGCTGAGAAAGCTTGTACGCTCGCTGTTAAGTCCTCTTGCCAAGCCCGTTGCGCGAATTCGCTACACCGCAGGAATCATCTCCCCAAGTCCACGACACGGACTCAGACTGTTATTCAACGCCCAATCCGAGCCCCACATCCAATCCCAGCCTGATGTGTACCCCTTCGCGGCATATCTTGCGGAGCGATTCAAATGCACTCACGTGATAGCGATTGGACGGCCGACTGCAAAAGACCTGATACACCTGTTTCCCAGGTTTAAGCTTGTCGGAATCGTCCCCAGCGCCGCTGTGACGTCATACCGCAAGCGGTACCGATTCGCGACGTGGCTGGAAGAAAATACAACTCTCGCAGCTACAGCCCCTTTGACCGAAGAAGTTGTGAAGCGTGCGCTCGTTGTCAGCGATCTGGATCAATTTGATAACCCAGAGTCTGCGTTACAGATCTTAAAGACAGCGTTCCGCTACCGGGAGCACATATTACCGCTCGAAGAGGAACTCAATCGCTGCGCTGAAGGCCTGATCTAAAACGGCGCAACTATTCTGATCGCCAGTCGTAGGGCTTTCCATCGCCATCAAAGTTTCATACGTAGCGTACTCCGTTAGGACTCCCGCCGATCAGGACAACCAATCGATAAGCGATTTTCGCAAATCAGCTTTGAACCACAGCAAGATCGCTGTCGGAATGATCGTGGTGAGTAGACCGCCGAATATCATTCGCGGGAGGGGCGACGTGAGAGGTATCAAGCTAACCCAGGCAATCAATAGACCCGTTCCGGTAGCCGCCAGGATTGAGAGTGAAATTCGAAAGAGGTTCGCAGAGATGCCCGGCATGATCTTGTTTAAGGTTATGAGGCGACTTACGCCCGCAGTCGAGTAAGCGATCATGCCGGCCCAGGCGGCTCCAGTTAATCCAAACACTCTAATAAGAGGATACAGTGCGGCGAGAAACACGACCGCTTCCAGAGTTGCGGCCACCGCTACATCTTTTGGCCGGTTCAAGCCCCAGACGAAAGTTGAAATGATCATACTGAGCCCGCGGAGGGGAATGACCAGGGCAAGGATCGGCAGTACTGTTCCGGCGGTGGCCCAGTTGCTGCCGAAAAGCACTTGAATTACCTCGCTCGCCAGCAAAAACAATGGTGCTGCAATCATGACAATGATCATCAACGCGAAACTAAATACTTTAGTAAAGGCTGGCTTCAATTCGTTCGGTCGCCGCGCTGTGATCTCAGCAAAGGCGGGGAAGAGCACCGTGTTAATAGAAAAAACGAGCACACTGATCGGAGCACTGGCAATGTTGAAAGCCAGCGAATAGTTGCCGAGTGCGCTGGTTCCCAGTAAACGGCCGACCATAACGTTGTCACCCATGTTCATCACATATGAAGCAACGGCGATTACGAGCGTGAGCTTTCCTAAACTCAAGACGCGGCGAACAGCGTGGCTTTCGAATGCGAACCGCGGGCGAAACGAATGAAAAATGTAGGAAAGCGCTGTCCCCAGGGCGGACGTCAATAACATGCCAATCACCAGCGCCCAAACATTTCGCATGATGACCGCCAGGATAAGAGTGATAACTATGCCGCCGGCGTTAGTGGCGAGCTCGTACCAGAAAATCCTTGCAAAGCTAATCTCTTTGCGAAGGAGTACCAGACCGATGTTTTGAAATCCCTGAACGAGCGCTACTAAGCCGAGAGTCGGAATAATGACCTTGAGTTGTGCCTGCCGGTAGAACAGCGAAATCGGATAAGCAGACGCTGAGACCACCAGAGCGATTACGAAGCCTCTAAGGATTTCCAGCGACCAAACTGTGTTGAGATGTGATCTCAGTTCAGCTGTCGTCTCGAACTTGCTAGTAACAATTGTCCGACTTAAGCCAAGCGTGGAGAGGGCGGTCAAAGCTCCAACTATAGTTAAAGCCATGCCGAACAATCCGAAGTCTTCTGGCACGAGTAGCCGCGCCAGCATGACTGAACGCGCAAAGCGAATGAATTCTGTGATTACCGAGGAAGACAGGTTCAAGCTGATACCGGCGCGAACTCTTCTCCCGAGCGGTAAGGCTGCACGTGGTTGATGAGCTGGTGTCTCGGCAGGCTGAGTGTCGGTTAGGCGAAATATTTCCATTCAGAGACCATTCAAACAAAGGCTCACACTCTCGGCAAGGTTGAAGCTCGATTTGATTTTGCGGTGCGGAGCAATTTACGGGAGGTCGCGTTAGTGATGTCTAGCGTCAGGTGATTTGCTGGGAGCGCGGGCGTCCCGCCCGCAAACGCGCCGCAGGGCGCGCAGTTTTTCGTAACTCGCCTCCGTCGATTTTCGGGCTTCGCCCTCATTTTGCGGGCGAGACGCCCGCGCTCCCGGCAAATCGCTTGACCGGTTCATCGCAACCAGGCTGCTACTTACAGCTTCGATTGCGATTTCAGATCTCTACATCTTCCACCGGATACGGCTGTCTGCGTATGACCCGACGCAACCTGAGCGGCTCATCAAACATCTGCTCCAGACCGCGCACAATCGCGTACTTAGGTTCCGTAGCGATGCGTACCGGCAATTTGGTTTGCTCGCGGAAAAAATCGTCCAGGCCGTCAAACTGCGCGCCACCTCCGGTAAGGACGATTCCTCGTTCGTAGATATCACCGCCAACTTCAGGAGGAAGTTCAGTAAGAGTCGAGGTCACTCCTTCAACGATTTTGCGAATAACTTGCAGAGCGATGGGATACAGTTCGCCGGACGTGATCTCGATAGCCCCAGGGCTCCTCGTCATTACGTCGACTCCTTTGATCGTCACCTCCTCGCCCAGCTCAGCCGGGAGAGTCGCCGAACCAAGTTCCAGCTTCAGCCTTTCCGCGGATTGCGGGCCGATGATCAACCCGCGATGGCGACGAACGTGATCGACAATGGCAGCGTTAATGTCCTCGCTCCCGATCCGTTCAGCTCGGGCGTGAACAATTTCGCCTTTTGCAATGATAGCCACATTTGTGGTGCCGCCACCGATATCAACCACCGCTGAAGCGCGTGGGTCATCCACTCGCACGCCGGCGCCGAACGCAGCCGCCAGTCCTTCCTCAATCATCACGACCCGACCGATGCGTGCATACTCAGCAGCGCTAACCAACGCTCGCTCCTCAACCTGGGTAACTCCAGACAAAACACTCATCATTGCGCGCCGGCTGAAATAAGACTTGCCGCCGCGTGCCTTGCGCACAAAATGCGCCAGCATCTGCTTCGTTCTCTCAAAGTCTGCTACTACCCCGTCAAGCAAGGGAGCGATCACCGCGACATCGCGGGCTTCACGGCCAGACATCTGTTGCGCTTCCATCCCAATCGCTATCACTTCTCCGGTATCGGAGTCGACGGCGACCAGGGAGGGCTCATCTATCACGACTCCTCGCCCGCGCACAGAAATAATTGTTGCCGCCGATCCCATATCGATGGCCATCGAATCGGAGACCAAATTTCGCAGGCCTTTCATGCCTACGAACGCTGCTGTCTTGCTCATGAATGACATAAAGTTGATCTAAAGAAAGAAAGGAAACATTTATGAGTGCGTTTGATCTTACTAAAAACCTCTAACCCAACATCACCTGAAAGAATTGTGAGTACTTGCTCTCAGGAAAGCAACTCACGAGGAGGAGACCGAGATGATTTGTAGAGTCGTTTGCGCTGCTCATGAGCTAAAAGTCTGTCTGGATACAATAAAGATGCTAAAAAGATCGTTTCAATCATCAGGCGAATAAGAGGTCTAGTTGGACAGAAAAGCCCTTGTTTTTGCCAGGCGGCAAGTTTCATTTCGTTATCTGCGCGTCGCTGACGAGCAAAGCTACTCGGTTCTGCAAGCAATTGGCCTTAGAACGCAAACTGACCCACCACTACCCAGTCCAACAACCGCATCTACAGATGTGTCATGCTATATAATCGCGAAGTTTCGATGTGCATTCGTCCCTAAATCGCGCCAGGTTAACGAGAAATCTCATGAACCTTCGTAACGTCATTCTTCCAATTGCTCTATTGTTATTAGCGGCTGCTCACGCACTTGCGCAACAACCCAGCCCCACACCCATACCGGCCGACCAGCGTGACGATGTCATCCGGATCAATACAGACCTGGTGCAAACCGACGTCGTCGTGTTGGACCGAACCGGGCGTTTCGTTGAAGGCTTGCAGCGCGATCAGTTTGAACTGCGGGTGGACAACAAACCTCAGACAATCTCATTTTTTGACCTCATCCAGGGTGGCAGTGCCGCCGAAGACAAGCAGTTGAAAGCGGCGCGAGGCAAACCGAGTTCGTCGTCCTCGGGAGGCGGCGCCGTGAAAACTTCAATGGAGCGGCGCACCATTGGGTTTTTCGTAGATGACGCGCATCTTTCACCGGAAAGCATCCTGCGAGCACGCAAACTGCTCCTCAATTTTATTAATGAGAGTATGAGATCAGGCGATCAGGTCCTAATAGCCTCTTCCAGTGGTGACCTCGGCTTTCTGCAGCAGTTCACTGAAAGTAAGGAGGTGTTACGTGCTGCCGCTCAGCGTCTCAGATACCACTCCCAGTCCAGGCTCGATACTACAGTGTTGCCGATGACAGTTTACGAAGCGCAGGCCATCGATCTTAATGATTCGAGTATCATTAACCGCAAAGTTAATGAACTAATGGCTTCCACCTACAGCACCGCCAGAAAATCGAGAATGTTAGATCTGACCGCAATGGCTGAGCAGGAAGTGCGTAACACCGCGAGGCAAATACTTAGACAGGCCACAACGCTCAACTCTTCAGTGCTGATGACAGTCGAGAGCCTCGCTCGAGGGGCGTCGGTGCTGCCGGGACGTAAGCTGGTTTTCTTTCTCTCAGACGGATTCATCCTGGATAAGCGCTACGCCGAGGGTCAAATCAAATTTCAACGAGTAGTTGACGCCGCGGCGCGCAGCGGTGTGGTGATCTACAGCGTGGACACGCGCGGACTTTTTACAGCTTTCGCCGATGCCAGCACGGAAGTCTTTAGCGGGGAGACCTATTCAGAAACACGAACCGTCGAGGTTGTTGCGTCGCAGGAGATCCTGCGTACCCTGGCCAGCGATACGGGTGGGCGGGCGATTCTCAATAGCAATGATCTGGAAGGAGGAGTCGCTAAAGCGCTGGAGGAAACATCGACCTACTACTTGATCTCCTGGCATCCGGAACAAGTGGCTCAGGGCAAACCCTTGTTCCATCGTCTGGATGTAAGCATCAAGGATCGCCCGGAGCTGAAGGTGTTTGCCCGGCGTGGCTTTTTTGATGTGTCTGAACCGCCAGCGGCCGTAACCAAACGGAACGCTAGCGGTGCAAATGATCCGAGTACCGAGCTTAACCGGGCGCTAAGCGGGCTTTATCCGCGTCGTGATCTGCATGTATCACTCTATGCGGCGTTCCTCAACGATGCTCAAAGCGGATCAGTCCTGGCAATCTCCGGGGAGTTAGCACCAGACGACTTTCAGTCCGAATCCTCAGAGCAGAAGGAGGCTGACGTCAACGTCGCTTATGTCTTACTCAATGCTGCTGGTAAAGCGCTCTCCAGTTCCGAGAAAAAGCTGACCTGGGTAACTGCTCCGGCCGATCCACGACCGTTTACGGGAAGGCCCATTGTCACGGAATTCGCGGTTCCGATTGTTCCCGGTCTTTATCAGGTTCGACTTTCAGCGCGCGACAACGTGAGCGGCCGCATCGGCGGAGCGTATAAATGGATTGAGATTCCGGAGTTTGCGCCCAAGCGATTGTCGTTGAGCACGCTGCTCCTGAGTGAACAGAGGTCTGCGACTTCCCCAGACAACGCGCCGTCCACTGCGGAAGAAGATCGTTTGGATGTCAGCAGAAACTTTGCGCGAACTTCGTCTTTGCTGGTTCAGACGTTTGTCTACAATGCTTCGGTGCCAAACAGTGGTGGAGCGCCGCAAGTCACAATGCAACTGGGTATCTACTGGCATAACAAGCTGGTTGCGAGTTCTCCGGCGAATCCGCTGGTGGTCAGCAACGGTACAGACCCAACGCGGATACCCTGCGCAATCGAACTGCCTCTCAGGAAACTGCCGGCTGGGCAATACAATCTTCAAGTCACCGCGGTCGACCGCGTCACTAACACCAGCGTTACTCAAACCATGGACTTCACAGTTGAGTAGAATACCGGATGTGAACAGTCTAGAGTTCAATCTTTAGCTTGCCTTGCAAAGCGGCAGCTTAAAGACTGAACTTCTGGCTTCAAACTGCACCAGTACCTGTAGACGAGAGGAGTTCTTAATTTGACTTTGATTCGTCAGATGATAAAACCGATTCACGAAAGTGACACGAAATTTCTCGAAAAGACATTGTTACTTAGTATGATTTAGTGGATCGTTCCTTTTACTTCTCAACAGCAGGAACCGGGGGAGCAAAGCTTGAAGAAACTAAGCGACGACAAAATCATCGGCGTGGGAATCGTCGGCGCAGGCTTTGCGCGATCCACGCAGATTCCCGGCTTTCGCAATTGCGAGGGCGCGCGCGTAGTAGCGATCGCGAGCCGGCGTCGCGAACATGCCGAGCAAGTGGCGCAGGAGTTTGGCATCGAGCAGGTGGCTGCCGACTGGAAAGAGCTGGTCGCCAGGGACGACGTCGATCTGGTGAGCGTGGTTACGCCTCCAGCGACACACATGGAAATCACGCTCGCCGCTCTCGATCAAGGCAAGGCTGTGCTTTGCGAAAAGCCAATGGCCATGAATGCTGCCGAAGCCCGGCGCATGACTGACCGCGCGCGTGAAGCAGGCGTGCTCGCTTTGATCGATCACGAATTAAGATTTCTTAACAGCCGGCGCAAGATGCGCGCGATGCTGCACAACGGCGAAATCGGAACGGTGCGTCACTGCAATTATGTTTTCCGCTCCGACTATCGCGGTGTTTTGGGAAACTGGGATTGGTGGTCTGACGCCGAGATGGGCGGCGGCACCCTGGGCGCGATCGGCTCGCATGCGATTGATTCGTTTCGCTGGTTACTTGATACAGAAATCAGTGAAGCTTGTTGCGTGCTCTCGACGCATGTCGCCGAGCGTCCTGACAGGACCAGCGGGGTAACACGCGCTGTAACTTCTGACGATAGCGTAAGAATGCTGCTGCGCTTTACCGAGTCTGCGCTTACCAAAGGTGCGACCGGTGCTGCCTCGCTCTCGGTGGTTGAATCGGGAAAATCGCAAAACCAGCTGGAAGTTTATGGCAGCAGCGGCGCGCTGATGGTCGAGGAAAACGGCGCACTCTGGCATTCGCCTGCAGGTTCGGGCGACTGGCGGCGAGTAGAAACAGATCAGGACCAGCTGGCGCCGGGTATGCGCGAGTCAAGTTGGTCACACGGCTTCACTACCTTTTCGTCAAAGATTATTGACGCCTTGCGCGAGGGACAAACCAGCCTTGAGGGTGCAGCTACCTTCGAGGATGGATATCGTGCGCAGTTGGTGATGGATGCCGCGCGTGAGTCGAATGTCAGTGGCTGCCTCGTGGAAATCAAGTAGGCAGGAGGCAGGAGCAGTCGGCAGGAAAACGCGCGACGCTACCGTTTGAAGAGGTATTTCTTCGTACTCCCTGCCTCCTGCTCCTGCCTCCTGCTCCTGCCTCCTGCTCCTATTTCTTCGTCGCGTGCTCCGTCCCCGTCTTCTCGCTCCCGTAGCCGCCCCAAACTCCGTCCAGCGTTCCATCAGGCTTGACCTCGTAAGCAACGAATGCACAGCGTGAGCCACCGATTCCCACCGAGAGTGTGTTGCCTTGTTTGATTCCAAAGCCCGAAGAGTTGTTACTCCAGGCAAAAGTGTATCCGCCGCCTTTCGGCGCGACCGTTAGTTTGGCCCTGTAGCTGCTGCCATTTGGATTTTTTCCAGTAGCGTTGTATTCGCCCGCCAGATCCGCACCGCTGGTGCGTTCGACTCTTTCAGTGCCGCTTTCATTCTGGCCCCAATAGCCCCACACACCATCGAGCGTGCCGTCCGCAAGAATCTTGTAGCTCACGACTCCGCAGCCAGTGCCTTCGGCGCCGCCGGTGAAAGCCACCGCTACGACATTCCCGTTCGAAATGCCGATGCCGTCATACTGTTGGCCTGCGTTCCAACGAAACTGGTAAACGTCGCCGTGCCTGATGACTTCGAGTGCGCCCTTGTATGGGCTGCCGTTCGGGTTCGAGCCGGAGACCGTATATTCACCCGCGATATCGGCCGGCGGCGTGGCAGCCTTCTGCGCAGTGTTGCTGTTTCCGGCCGATGGCGTTTTCGCGTCACTCGCTCCGGATTTACTACAACCCAACACGCAAGCGAGAAACAAAGCTAGCACAGTCAAGCTACCGAGCCATGAATCTGGTTTCATCGAGGATCTCCTCATTAAGCAGGAGCAGGAACACGAAAAGGAAAATCGTTGTGGAATTCGCTGTGCTGCCGTCTGACTGGTGCCCCTGCCTCCTATTTTCCCCGGCGCTCCTGGCGTCCAGACGGTCGCCTTGAAAATCGCTGGTAATCTTTAGTCAGCACACCTTTCTTGTCAACATTTTTGCTTGTGACTATATTGACTGCTGTTAAATCTGAACTCTTCCGATCTCGTGCCGCCTCCAATGATCACCAAGACTCGACGGAACCCACGATCATTAAAACGTGTTCGCAAGGTTCGTGTTGGAGTTGATACCGGAGGCACCTTTACTGATTTTGTCTTTGACGCAAGAGGTCGTCCGGAAATATTCAAGCTCGCGTCGACGCCCTCTGATCCCTCGCGCGCCATCGCCGCCGGCCTGCAAACGATCTCAGAGAAAACCGGTGCGGCGCTTAAGGACCTCGAAGTAGTTCACGGTACAACTGTCGGCACAAACGCCTTGCTCGAGCGACGGGGCGCCCGCACTGCACTCGTCGCCACGCGTGGATTTGAAGATGTGCTGGTGATTGGCCGGCAGGCGCGGCCTGAACTCTACAACCTGAATGCGGTAAAGCCGCCGCCTCTCGTCCCCGACAATCTGCGCTTCGGATTACGTGGGCGTGTAACTTCAGCCGGCGAAGTGATCGAAGCGATCGATGAGACGGAGCTGTCTGCTTTGATCGCGCAACTGAGGAAAGCGAAGATCGATTCAATCGCTATTTGCCTGCTGTTCTCATTCGTAGACGCCGAGTTTGAAAAACGGACCGCTGAGGCGCTTGCTGTTCTCGGCCTGCCCCTGTCCGTCTCGCACCAGATCCTTCCCGAGTATCGAGAATTCGAACGCACATCCACCGTGACCATTAACGCTTACCTGCAACCGCTGATGGGAACTTATCTCGAGCGACTGGCGACCAACACGCCGAGCCTGCGCGTCATGCAGTCGTCCGGCGGCAGCATATCTGCTTCGGTCGCCGCGCGCGAACCGGTGCGCACTATTCTTTCCGGGCCGGCAGGTGGAGTGGTGGGCGCCTTGCGAACAGCGAGGGCCGCCGGTTTTGAAAAGATCATCACTTTCGACATGGGGGGTACCTCCACCGACGTAGCACTCTGCGGACGTGATGGCTTGCGTATGACGAACGAAGCTTCGGTCGCTGGACTGCCGGTCGCGGTGCCGGTCATGGACATACACACTGTCGGTGCCGGCGGCGGTTCAATCGCCCGGGTCGACGAAGGCGGTTCACTAAGAGTTGGACCCGAATCGGCCGGCGCTGATCCTGGTCCGGCGTGCTACGGCCGTTCGTTGTTGCCGACGGTAACCGATGCGCATCTTGTGCTCGGCCACTTTGGCGGCGCCGGTTTGCTTGGCGGCGATTTTGATCTTGACGAAGCTCGCGCGCAAAAAGCCATGACACAGCTGGCGAAGGAAATAAGCCAGGTTTCCGGCCGCCAGGTGAACGCGATTGAGGCGGCGCAGGGAGTGTTGGTAGTAGCCAACACCAACATGGAACGCGCGCTGCGGCGCATCTCAGTTGAGCGCGGCTACGACAGTCGCGAGTTTGCATTGCTCCCCTTTGGTGGCGCCGGCGGACTGCACGCCGTTGAACTGGCGCGGGCCCTGCGCATTCCCCAAATCATCGTGCCAAACTCGGCGGGCGCGCTTTCGGCTATCGGCGTGCTAACGGCTGATGTGGTCAAGAACCAGAGCCAGACAGAGATGTTGGAAGTGTCGCCCGGAGTCGAAAAGAAACTCGATAAGACTTTCAAAGATATGGAGCGCACTGCGGCAGACGCTCTGCGACGAGAAGGCTTTCCTCTGGCGAAACAACGTCACGAGCGTTCGCTCGCCTTGCGCTACAAGGGGCAGTCGTTTGAACTCGACATCAAACAGACGCGTGGACGCCTTGCGGCGAGTTTTCATCGCGCTCATCTCGATCGCTATGGCTACGCGCAGGAATCAAACACGGTCGAAGTTGTCAGCGCGCGTGTTCGCTCTACCGGTGTGGTGGAAAAACTTGCAGACAGAAGCAGCGCGACGCGTAACCCGAGCTCTGTGAAACCAAATAGGAGTGTGAACGCGTTCCTGGAAGGAAAGAAACTGCGCGTAGCGGTCTACCGTCGAGATGAATTGCCCGCCGGCGCGCGCCTTAATACGCCGTGCATTGTCACTGAGTACTCTTCGACGACGTTGATCCCTCAGGACGCTAAAGTTGAAGTTGATCGCTACGGAAACTTGATCATTTGCTTGTAACGCAAACTGTTAGTTTGCGATGGTGGTGGTTGAGAACTGGAAACGTTCCGCAAACTGACAGTTTGCGTTACAAAACGATGAAACAATTCGATCCGACAACCTTGGAAATCTATCGGGCGCTCTACACCTCCGTCGCCGAGGAGATGGGCATCGCGCTCAGGCGCACGGCCTTTTCGCCTAACATCAAGGAGCGGCGCGATTACTCGTGCGCCGTTTTCGACGCCGGAGGGCGGGTGATCGCCCAAGGCGATCACATGCCGGTGCACCTGGGGTCAATGCCGATGGCCGTCGCTGCTGCGTTGAGAGAAATAGATCTACAACCGGGTGACGTCGTTGCCTTGAACGATCCCTTCGCCGGCGGCACGCATTTGCCGGACGTCACGCTGGTGATGGGGATATGGAAGGGGAAAAGGGGAATAGGGGAACAGGGTAAGGGGGAAAGGGTAAAGGAAAACAAAAGGAAGCTTGAGGCTCATCAGTTTCCCCATTCCCCTCTTCCCCTCTCCCCCCCAAATTTTTACGTCGCCAACCGCGCGCACCACGCAGACATCGGCGGCGCCACGCCCGGGTCGATGGGTTTGGCAACAGACATCTATGGCGAAGGCTTGAGTATTCCACCGATTCGTTTGGTTCGAAGCGGCCTACTCGACGAAGACATGATGCGGTTAATCCTCGCAAACGTTCGCAGTCATGATGAACGTCGCGGCGATTTTCAGGCGCAGATAGGTTCACTAAAAACCGGCGCCACGCGCTTGCTGGAGATTGTCGAACGTCGCGGCGAGCGCGAAGCTCGGGACTATGCAACGCACTTGATCGAATACTCAGCGCGACTCATGCGCAACGCTATCGACTCGATTCCCAACGGGAGTTACGAAGCTGAAGACGCACTTGACGACGATGGCGTAGGCGATCGCGAAGTTCCGATCAAAGTTCGCATTACTATTAAAGGAAAACGGGCGCTAGTTGATTTCACCGGCAGTGCGCCTCAAGTCGTTGGGCCAGTAAACGCGGTCGAGGCTATCACCGTGTCCGCAGTTTCGTATGTCTTTCGCTGTTTGCTTGCGGGTGACGTGCCGGCCAGCGCCGGCTTGATGGCGCCAATCGAAGTAGTTGCACCAGAGGGAACAGTTGTTAATGCGGTTCATCCGGCTGCGGTTGCGGGCGGGAATGTCGAAACGTCGCAACGCATTGTTGACGTCTTGTTCAAGGCCCTGGCCAAAGCTTTGCCGAACAGGATTCCAGCTGCCAGTCAGGGAACGATGAACAACCTGACAATTGGCGGGATCGATCCGCGACCTGGTTCGCTGGGGCGTGAGTTTTCCTATTACGAAACCGTCGCCGGCGGCATGGGCGCGCGGCCGGAGCAAGCAGGCATCAGCGGCGTCCACACGCACATGACTAACAGCCTCAATACTCCTGCTGAAGCGCTCGAGTATGCTTATCCGTTGCGCGTTCGTGAATACAGGATTCGCAAAGGCTCCGGAGGAAAGGGAAAACAAAACGGCGGCGATGGCGTCATCCGCGAGATCGAAACGTTAGCGCCAGCGCGCATGTCATTGCTCGCAGACAGACGCAAGCGCGCGCCTTACGGATTGTCTGGAGGCGAGGATGGCAAACCAGGCAAGGCTACAATAATTCGCAAGGACGGTCGGTCGCGCAAGATCGGATCGAAAGGTAGTTGGGGATTAGAGGCCGGCGATCGCGTGAGAATTGAATCGCCCGGCGGCGGTGGTTTTGGAAAAGCAGGAGGCAGACGGCAGGAGCAGTAGGCAGGAACACGAAGAACAAGGCTACGTTCCTGCCGTCTGCCTCTTGTTCTTAAGTCGTTAGCCTGCGATAAATCCCCGGCATACGCTCAGGCAGCGACAGCACGTCATCAATGATCGTGTAGCCAATCTCGCCGTAAAGATCTCGCAACTCCGCTTCCGACTCGCGATCGATCGTAATGCAGAACGGCGTAATCCCCTGATTCTTTGCCTGCCGCAAAGCCTCGCGCGTGTCCTCGCGAGCGTAACGCGCGTCGCCGTAATCATGATCGTAGGGACGGCCGTCAGACAAGACGATCAGCAGGCGCGTTCTCGCCTCCTGCTTCGCAAGCTTCGCTGTCGCGTGACGTATTGCCGCTCCCAGCCTCGTATTATTTTGAAAAGCGATGCCGCCGATTCGTTGCTTCACTTCATCCGAATACTTCTCATCAAAGTCCTTCACCACATAAAACTTCACGTTGCGCCGGCCCTCGGATGTAAACCCATTGATTGAGTAGGTATCGCCCACAGCTTCCAGCGCCTCGCTCATCAACACCAGGCCTTCTTTTTCAATCTCGATGATGCGCCGGCCGGGACGCGTATAGGGCTGCAGCGGGTGACGTCCAATTGTGCGCGCGGTCGATGAAGACTGATCCAGCAGGAACGAGACAGCCACATCGCGTCGTCGGCGCAGTCGCTTGGTGTACAGCCGTTCGGATTGATGTCCGCCGCCAACCTTAGCCGCGCGGCGATCGATCACGTAGTCGATCACAGCGTTGAGGTCAAATTCTTCACCGTCAAGCTCGTTCGTTGCGCGCTGCAGGTCTTCCGGCTTCATCAACTGAAACTGATACCGAATCGAGGAAATAACTCCCTTGTGACGTTCACGCGTTTGGTCGACAAAGTTTCGATCGCCGTGTTTCACGCGCTTTTCGATTACGCGACACCAGCCGAGGCGATGATCAGTTAGTTCACGGTCCCACTCGTCGTAGTTGTAAGCCACCTCGCCTTCTTCAATCATCTGCTCCGGCGAGTCGCCCTCTCTCCAGCTTTCCGCGCCCGCCAGTTCATCGGGCTCGCCGTCGCCGTCGGGATCGTTCCAGGCATTGAAGAGTTCGCGAGCGTCCCTCCGCTGCGGCTTTTGATCAGAGGCCCGCTGGA
>JBOGOP010000050.1:0-24143 GCA_050747225.1 Pyrinomonadaceae bacterium | reverse complement strand
GGCCAGATCGAGCCGATGCACAAATACGGCACCACCGAAACGCTCGACGCACTGAAAGACGGCAAGGACGCTGTCGGACTCACCTGCACCGGCTGCCACGGCGGCAACCCACTGCCGCGCAAGACCGGTGACGATCCGACGTCAATCCAACAAATCAAAAACGAAGCACATGTGCGCGCAAAGTTTCCCAAGGAGTGGCAGCGTGACGGCAAATACACCGGCGCGAATCCCGAACGCACCAACACTTTGCTGGCGCGCGAGAGTTGGGAGTTTGTGCGTTTCATCAATCCCGGCGATCTGCGCGTCGCTGCGAAGACGTGCGGCGGCGGCGCCTGCCACGATCTGGAATCGAAAAACGTCGCGCGCAGCATGATGACGCACGGCGCGATGCTCTGGGGCGCGGCGCTCTACAACAATGGCGGCTTTCCGCTGAAGGATGTGCAATACGGCGAAAGCTATAGCGAGACCGGCGCGCCGCAAACTCTAATTCAAAACCCGAAGCCAACGGCTGAAGAAGCGCGCTCCAGGGGCTTGCTTGAGTTTCTAGACCCGATACCGCGTTGGGAGATTTCGCAGCCGGGCAACGTGCTGCGCGTATTTGAGCGGGGCGGCAAGCGGCGTCTGGAAGTTGGCCTGCCGGATAAAGAAGAGGACCCGGGCAAGCCGGACAAGGGACTAAGCGCGCGCGGCTTTGGCAGCGCACAGCGCACTGATCCGGTCTACCTCGGCCTGCAAAAGACGCGCCTGCTTGATCCGACACTGAATTTTCTCGGCACCAACGATCATCCCGGCGACTATCGCTCGTCGGGTTGTTCCGCTTGCCACGTCATTTATGCGAACGACCGCGACGCGTCACATTCCGCTGCGTATCATGCCGCCGGAAACTCCGGCCGCTCGCAAACCGGCGATGTCAACATTCCGAAAAACGAATCGGGACATCCGATCAAGCATCAGTTCACCAGCCAGATTCCTACCTCTCAGTGCATGACATGTCACATGCATCCGGGCACAAACATGCTGGCCACGTACCTCGGCATGACCTGGTGGGACAACGAGAGCGACGGCGAGAAGCTTTATCCAAAACAGCAGCATGAACCCTCGCAGGATGAGGAGCGAGAGAAGCTCGATCGCAATCCTGAGGGTGCCAGCCTGCGCGGTCGCTGGTCAGATCTGGAGTTCCTGTCTGGGACCGGCACGCCCGATTTTAATTCGCAATTGGAGAATACCCAGTTCGGCGATTTCCATGGCCATGGCTGGTTGTTTCGCAAAGTCTTCAAGCGCGATCGGAAGGGAAACCTGCTGGACTCGCTGAACAATCTCGTCGCGCCTGATGACCCCGACAAGTTCAAGAAAGCCGTCCACCTAAACGACATTCATCTCGAAAAGGGAATGCACTGCATTGACTGTCACTTCCGCCAGGATTCACACGGTGACGGCAATCTCTACAACGAACCAAGGGCGGCTATCGAGATTGCCTGCGAAGACTGTCACGGTTCGATCCGGCAGCGGGCCAGGTTGTTTACGTCCGGTCCGGCGGCGCCGGTGGCAGCTGCCCAGGGCGGCAAGCCGCCAGTGGTCGGCAGGAACCTGGCGCGCGGCTTTACCACCCGCGATGAATCCGGATCGAAGGTACCCGTGTTTCAGCCAGTGCAACGCGACCGCAAGAAGAAGGACGCCAATGGCAACGACGTCGATCTAAAGGCTGGTGACATTATTCAAAACTCGATGGTCGTGCCAGGCCGTTGGTGGCGCATCATTCAAACTGTCGACACGATCACGCCTGGCACTCGCGACTACAGCGAGAAGTCGCGCTACTCGAAAACCATTCGCAAAGACAATGCGAGTTGGGGCGATGTGCCGAAAGACGATCAGCAGCTGGCACACCGCGATTCAGACATGACCTGTGTCGCTTGCCACTCGTCGTGGGTGACGAGCTGTTTTGGTTGTCACTTGTCAATGCAGGCAAATCGCAAGATGCCGAACCGGCATAACGAGGGCGGCGATTCACGAAACTTCACTCAATACAACTTCCAGGTGTTGCGCGACGACATCTTCATGTTGGGCCGCGACGGCACAGTTACCGGCAATCGCGTTGCGCCGGTGCGTTCTTCATCCGCCGTTCTGGTTAGTTCGCAAAACCAAACCCGCGAGTGGATCTATTCGCAACAACAGACGACCTCAGCAGAAGGCTTCGCCGGACAGACGTTCAACACTCATGTGCCGCATACCGTTCGCGCCACCGAAACCAAGGGTTGTACCGACTGCCACGTCTCGACAAAGAACGACAACAATGCCTGGCTGGCGCAACTGCTTTTGCAGGGAACGAACTTCGTGAACTTCATGGGCCGTTATGTTTACGTAGCTGCGGACGACGCGCTGGAAGTTGTTGTCGCAACCGAACGCGCTGAGCCGCAGGCAGTCTTTGGCAGTTCACTTCAGAAGATTGCCTATCCGGACAACTACGAAAAATTTGTGAAGGGTGGAAGTGAACTGAAGACTGCTTACGAGCATGTCGGCAATCCGCGCGTGTTGCAGGTGCAGTTGCGCGGCGAATATGCCTACGTGGCGGCGGGTGAAGGGGGTTTGCGCGTATACGATGTTGCGCAAATCGATCAGAAAGGTTTCTCTGAGCGAATCACTACGGCGCCGGTCTCCCGCTTTGGCCAGAAGTTTTGGGTGAAGACGAAATACGCGACTGCAGTTGCCGCGCCTACGACGTTGGCTGTCGATCCGGCCCGCTGGCGAATGAAGACTGATGGCACGATGATCGATCCCGAGAGCGCTGCCAGGCTGACGGGCGATGCGCGCAAGCTGCTGGTAAATGAAGAGCAACCCATTCATCCACTCTACGCTTATCTTTATGTCGCAGATAAGTATGAAGGATTAATCCTGGTCAATGCCGCTACGCTTCTGGATGGCGATCCGCTGAACAACTATTTGAAACGCGCGCTCGATCCGTCGAAGTATGCAAACGGTGCTTTCAATCCCGGCGGGGCGCTTGATGATGCAAACAACGTCACCATCGCCGGCCACTACGCTTACGTTACAACCGCGCACGGACTGGTTGTTGTTGATCTGGATGATCCGCTAAATCCGCGGATAACCGAGCAGGTCAGCACGCCAGAATTGAAGAACCCACGGGCGGTGGCTATTCAGTTCCGCTATGGTTTCATCGTTGATGATGAAGGCATGAAGGTGTTGGATCTGAGCGCGCCGGGTTCACCGAAACTCGTGGCAGGCGCTTTTATTCCGCTTGGTGAGCCCCGAGATGTTTACGTCGCTCGAACCTTCGCGTATGTCGCCAACGGCAAAGAGGGAATTGCAATTATCGATGTAGAACAGCCTGAAATGCCTCGCCTTGATCAGACGTACAATGCAGAGGGACGGCTGAATGATGCGCATCAAGTGAAAGTCGCGATGACCAACGCAAGCTTGTTTGCCTACGTGGCTGACGGCAAGAACGGTTTACGCATATTGCAATTGACGTCGCCCGAGACGATGCCGGAGTACGCCGGGTTTAGTCCGCGACCGAAGCCGGTGCTGGTCGCTACGTTTAAGACTAAAGGCGAGGCGCTCGCGATTTCCAAGCCACTCGATCGCGATCGGGCTGTTGACGAAAGTGGGAATCAGGTTTCGGTGTTTGGGCGTCGCGGTGCGCGGCCGTTTAACTTCGACGAGATTATGCGCATGCTGCGGACTGACAACGGCAAAGGCGACTGGTTTACGGTGAGCGATGCGCCGACGACTCAGCCGGCGGCGCCGGTTAAATAATGTTTCAGCCTCCAGGATGATATTCACTTCACTGGGAGCGCGGGCCTCCCGCCCACCGATGGGTTGGCATTCAGCTTCGGATTGTCCGCCCAAGCGCTTTTCTGGGAGCGCGGGCGTCCCGCCCGCAATGAGCGCGCAGCGCGAACAAGACGACGCGAGTTGAACCTTTATGCAGGTCGTTTGCACCTTCCGGTGCTCCGGCGGGCGAGACGCCCGCGCTCCCAGAAAAGCGCTTGTGTTGTTCCTGATCCGCGTTCAATCGCGTAAATCCGCGGCTAAACACATGAGCGTCACATCAAGCGCTCGCGCAGTTTTCGCAGCAGCTCCTTCGCTTCTTCAGACGATAGCTTCTCCGGATCGACGTTGCGGATTTCCTCAACCACCTTCTGGTTTGCCAGGTCGAAAAGGGAAGCCTGGGCGACTGCCTTCCTACGACCGGCACGTCGCGCAGCTGCCTCTAACGCATCACCTGCGGGCACTGACGACCTCGTTTCAAGCTTATCGCCAGCGGAAGCTCCGGCGCCCTGCGCTACTGCGTGGGCCTCCGCAGTTCTCACCGCAGCCTGCGCCGCAATCGCATCCTCTTCAGCAAACACGTCCAACTCGTAACGCTCGAGTCGCGCCAACACTTCGCGCGCATTAGCCAGTACTGCCGGAGGTAATCCTGCCAGCCGCGCCACTTGGATTCCGTAAGATTTCGAAGCGCGACCGCGCTCGAGGCGATGCAGGAACACTACTTCGCCCTCTCGTTCCGTCGCCGTGATCTGATAATTCTGAGCGCCGGGTAATCGCTCCGCCAGTTCAGTCAACTCATGATAGTGCGTCGCGAACAAGGTCTTCGCGGCATGTTCGGGTGAGTCGTGCAGATATTCGGCAACGGCCCAGGCGATTGATAATCCATCAAACGTCGCCGTCCCTCGGCCAATCTCATCGAGCAGGATTAGCGAACGCGGCGTGGAACTGTGCAGGATCGCGGCCGTCTCCGTCATTTCCACCATGAAGGTGCTGCGCCCTCGCGTCAGATCGTCTGAAGCGCCGACGCGCGTCCAAACACGATCGAGCAGCGGCAAACGCGCCCGCTCAGCCGGAACGAAGCTTCCCATCTGCGCCAGGATGGAAATGATTGCCGTCTGCCGCAGCACGGTGCTTTTGCCGCCCATGTTGGGTCCGGTGATGATCAGCAGCCGGTCAGTCGAATTGTTCAGGTAGACGCTGTTTGGCACAAACGGATCTTCGTTGAAAACTTCGATCACCGGATGCCGGCCCTGCACAATCTCAATCTCGTCGCCGTTGTGAATTACTGGTCTGACATACCTTCTACGCGCCGCCGTTTCGCCGAGCGAGGCCAATGCGTCGAGGGCTGCCAGCGCCCGGGCCGTTGCCTGAATTCGTTTCGTCTCTGCCGCAACTTGCCGGCAGACGTCATTGAATAGCTCCGCCTCCAGGTGAATTATTCGTTCTTCAGCACCCAGGACTTTCTTCTCCCAATCGCGCAGCTCTGGAGTGGTGAATCGCTCGGCGTTGGTGAGCGTCTGCCGCCGTTCGTATTCAACCGGCACACGCGCAGCGTTTCCCTTGGAAACCTCGATGAAGTAACCGAAGACGTTATTAAACTTGATGCGCAGGTTGCTGATGCCGCTGCGGGTGCGCTCAGTGGCTTCGAGCGTGGCGATGATTTGTTTGGCGTTGCGGCTGATCGAGCGCAGTTCATCCAGTTCGGTCGAGTAGCCGGCGCGAATTGTGTCTCCTTCGCTTATCTTTGCCGGCGGATCGTCACTGATGGCCTTAACCAGCAACGCGCAAATCTCCGGAACTTCGTCCGCGCTTTCAGATAGTATTTGGAGGAGTGACGACGGAAGCGCGGCGAGGTTTTCGCGAACTGCCGGCACCTGGTAAAGCGAACGCAGAATCGCATTTAGATCGCGCGGAGTTGCTGAACCAAAACTGATGCGTCCGATTAGTCGCTCGAGGTCGGAAACCTCCTTGAGTAATGAACGCAGCTTGTCTCTGCTGATCTGCGACGAGAACAAATCCTGCACGGCCGCGAGTCGTGCCTCAACTTCACCTTGCTTTACGCACGGCCGCAGCAACCATGAGCGCAACAGTCGCGCGCCCATGCTCGTCACCGTCTCATCAATAACGCTCAACAAGGTTCGCCCACTCGCGCCGCCAAGGGACTCGACTAGTTCGAGATTGCGGACGGTCACCTGGTCGAGCACGAGATGATCCTGCGGCTCAAAATAGGTCAAACCCGTAACGTGAACTGCGGCGGCGCGCTGAGTTTCCTGCGCGTAGCGTAAGCACGCACCGGCTGCGCGCACTGCTTCTTCCTTGCGTTCAATTCCATAGCCCTCAAGCGAACGAGCGCCAAAGTGATTCAGCAGCAGCTCGGCACAATCCTTTTTCTGCCAGAGCCAATCTTCAATAGGAGTCAGCGCCGCATCGATGAATTGAGCCTTCTGAGAATCGTTGTAACGCAAACTGTTAGTTTGCGACGATTCGCTGTCTCTCAAGCTGGTAGCCTCCGAGTCATCGCGCAAACTGACAGTTTGCGTTACGTCCGCGAGTGGCAGGGGAGCGGTTTGGGCTTTCGGCGAGAGGCCCGCCTTGATTAACGGCGCGAGCGACGTGGGGAAGAGGAGTTCTCGCGGCGAATACGACTCCAGATCGGCGCGAATCTTGTCCCAGGCGCCGGCTCCGCTCTCCTGAGTGACGCGAAATTCGCCGGTGGAAATATCCAGAAACGCGGCGCCCACGGTTTCCCCCGAGCTGCACACGGCGGCCAGGAATACCGCTTCACGGGCGTCGAGAAGTTGCGGATCGATCGGCGTTCCGGGAGTGACTATTCTGACGACTTCGCGTCGCACCAGCTTTTTCGTCTTTGAAGCTGCTTCGGTCTGTTCGCAGATCGCCACGCGATAACCTTTGCGCACCAGCCGGGCGATGTAGTTTGCCGCCGAATGATGGGGAACGCCGCACATCGGGACGGCGTCGCCACGTTCTTTGTGACGCGCGGTCAGTGTTATTTGCAGTTCGCGGGAGCCGGTTACAGCGTCGTCGAAAAAGAGTTCGTAGAAATCGCCGAGACGGAAAAACAGCAGGGTTCCGGGATGTTGCTGCTTCAGCTCGTGATACTGGCGCAGCATCGGCGTTTGTGGTGAAGTCGTCATAAGCTTGCTATTTAATTTATCGAATGAAGGCGAAGCGAAGACTACATCTGCGAATGATAGTTGTGCAAGGCGCTATGAGAGTTACCCCGCTCGCGGGCTGCGCAAGAGAATCGGCTAGCGTTGGCTAGCGTCAAGTGATTTGCTGGGACCGCGGGCGTCCCGCCCGCAAATGAGCGCGAAGCGCGAAAATGGATTGGGGAGCAACTTCCGAAAGACTGCGCGCCCTGCGGCGCGTTTGCGGGCGGGACGCCCGCGGTCCCAGCAGTTCGCTTGAGTGATTTCAGTTGTGCACCAAACTATGTTAGTTTCCTGACTTCGTGGACAGCAATTTGCCAAACCCTGACAAGTCCAGCACTGACCTCCTAACGCGTTCGCTCCAGGAGCACTTGAAAGCAATTCAAGCTCTCATCGACTCCCGACTTCCGGAGATTGAAGCGGCTGGCAGTCTAATTTGGGAGGCGCTCAAATCCGGCAACAAGATCCTCCTTTGCGGAAACGGCGGTAGCGCCGCTGATGCCCAGCACATTGCAGCCGAACTGGTGGGCCGCTATGAACGACAGCGTCGTGCGTTCCCGTCCATATCGCTAACCACAGACACTTCCGCGCTGACTGCAGTCAGCAATGACTACGGATACGAGCAGGTCTTCGCTCGACAAGTGGAGGCGCTGGCGGTCGCCGGCGACGTTCTGATTGCGATTAGCACCAGCGGGAAGTCGCCAAGCGTGGTTAAAGCGGTGGAGCAGGCACGCGCTCTAGGCTGCCGAACTATCGGGCTGACAGGCTGCACCGGGGAACCGTTGGCTGCTCACTGTGACCTGGCCGTTGTCGTGCCCTCTGAACGGACGTCGCGGGTCCAGGAGGCGCACATAACCATTGGCCATCTTTGGTGTGAAATGGTCGACCGCGCGCTTGACGGTGCTTAAACATCAGCATTCAAGTGAACTGCTGGGAGCGCGGGCGTCCCGCCCGCCTGAGCACCGAAAGGTGCGAACGATCTATCAAAGGTCCAATGTGCGCCGTTTGGTTCGCGCTTCGCCCGCTCATTTGCGGGCGAGACGCCCGCGCTCCCAGGGGAAACTACTTGACATAGATTATCGATGCATTTAGGCTCTGGGGCGCATTCAATTGGTCAATCTGTAGCTAAGGTGATTTCCCCAGAAGTCACTCCACTTCACAAGTTGGTTTGTTAACGAAGGAATTTTTTGAGCGTTCCGGCGCGCTGAAATTCAATCGCCGGGAGTTTGATGAAGTAAGTTGCGGGCCCTGCCACCAAACAGAGCTTACGGGTTAGATCCTGCCGCAATATCTAGTAATCCCTGTTCGTAACAATTGATGTTTCCCCAAAAAGCCAAAAGCATCGCCGAGATCGAACCAAAAACCTACCCTTTAGGTGAGAAGATCGAACATCGCGCCGATGAAGCGAGCCTGGCGTTGGTGGCCTTGAGTCATACGCCGGTCGAGCGGCGCCTATATGCCGCGATGCTTCAGGCGATGAATGGCGCCACCGAGCAACCGGGGAATCACTCGGCCGAAGATCGCCCAACATTCTTCACTGTTCGAACTTTAATGGATCTAACCGGCATCGTCAGCTTAAGCACAATCAGACGAGGCCTCGAGGGACTGGTTGCGAAATTCAGTATTGAACGCGAGGCGAAGACTAACGGAAACGGAACGCGCGATCACACGTCCGCCTATCGCGTCTTCACTCCTGAGCAAGTGATTGCACGACGCGAAGAGCGTGGAATGAAGTCGTATGAGAAGGGAAGTGAAGGCGGCGTGGGGAGTCGCGCTTTCGAACGGGTTATCCAGAGAGTGGTTGAGAACAAGAACCTGAGCCGCCGCGAGGCTCAGGTGGCGTTGTGTTGTGTTGAAGGACTAACGAACGCGGAGATCGGCTTGCGGTTGTTAGTAAGTGAGCAGACGGTGAAATTCCATCTGCGCCACATCTTCATCAAGTTTGGAGTGAGGAGACGAGCGGAATTGATATCGCGGCTACTGCTGTAGTTATTTTGAAAACTTGACGCCGCCTCGCATTAGAGGCTTCCCCGGTTTCCAGGACAGGCATTCCTGCCTGTCCGGACAGACAGGAATGTCTGTCCTACTGGGGTACCGTGTGTTTCTCATTTTTTCTGGCCGTTAAAATGGCTGGAGGTGAAAACATACCTGGGCACAAGTGTATCTGCTGTTAGTCAAACAGAATGTAATGAGCACAAACAAAGACAAGAAGAAAAAGAGAAAAAAGAAAACGGCATTGGTAATCTGCAAGGACCGGAAGGAGTTTTGGACTACGCAAACTCAATTCTGGCAGTGGGTGAGAGAAGGCGTTGTTACCAAGACCGACGATAACCCTCTAACCGGAACCTTCAAGAGAGAACACGAGGAACTACTCGTGCTCTTGAGCAACACTGTCTTAAACCTGGCCCACCCTAACCACATGCGTGAAGCACTGCTCTCACGCAGGGTTGGGCTGGCGAGAAAGTAAATGAGGTTATTATGAGAAAGAAAATGTTTGACGGCGGCTTGGTCGTCAGGCTCCTGGTAGTGGCGGCATGCTTTGCCGCATCGTTTTCCGTCAGCGGTCAACCGCCGCAGCAGACCGGATCGGACAAGACAGTTATCCCTGTTGCAACCAACGCCCCCGTCGTCGCTGCCGCTGCGAGTAAAGCTTCCGCGGCTCCCACGTCCAACGATGGGGACCGCTACCGCATTGGTCCGGGTGACATTCTGGACATTCGAATTCTCAATCGTCCTACACTTTCGCGCGACGCAGTTCGCGTCGAAGGCAACGGCGTGATTCGCATGCCGTTGATCGATGAAGAGATTCAAGCGGCCTGCAAAACAGAAGGGGAGCTCGCGAAGGAAATCGCCGAGAAGTACACCAAGTTTTATCGCAAGCCGCAGGTGGATGTTTTCATTAAGGAGTATCACTCGCGGCAGGTGGCAGTCATTGGTGCTGTAAACGAGCAGAGCCGGTTTGAGTTGCAACGACGAATTCGTCTGCTCGACTTGCTCACTTACGCCAAGGGCACTTCTCCGAAAGCAGGCCAGACAATCAACATAGTGCACGCACCCAGAGCGCAGGGCTGTCAGAGTGCTGATGCCACGGCGGATGACGCGGCGTTTTCCAGCTACAAGTTAAGCGAGACCCTCCAGGGCGACCCTCGGGCAAATCCATATATCGAAGCGGGAGACATCATAACGGTTCCCGAGGCTAATCTGGTTTATGTGGTGGGCAATGTCTATACGCCATTGACCATTCCGCTAAAGGAGCCCATAACGCTTTCGCGCGCGGTGGCGATGGCTGGCGGCGTTAAGCAGGACAGCAAGAAAGACAAAGTCAGAATCGTGAGACAAGAACCAGGCGCGGCAACGAGCAGGGAGATCGTGGTCGATCTGACCGCTATTGAGAAGAAGCGCGCGGATGACGTCGCGCTGCTGCCCAACGACATCATCGATGTGCCGACTTCCGGCAGCAAGAGCTTTTTGCGCGGCCTGCTTGGCACCGTCGCGCCTTCCGTGGCGCAACTGCCAGTTCGCATTGTTCCTTAGAAAATTTCGGATTTCGGATTGCGGAATTCGAATTTATAGGGCCGATGGATAAGACCGAATTAGAGAAGAGGACGAAGCAGTTTGCACTGAAGATAATTGCGTTTGTCGTGACTCTTCCTCAGACGAAGACCGCAGCCGTGGTCGAATATCAACTGGTTAAGGCTGGCACGTCGGTGGGCGCGAATTATCGTGAAGCCAATCGAGCGGAATCGCGAGCAGACTTCGTTCATAAGATTGCCATCGTTGAGAAGGAATGTTCTGAGAGTGGCTTTTGGCTTGAGATCTGCGACGACGCAAATCTGGGGAGTCTTGAATTTCGCAAGTGGTTATTAGGGGAGTCTCGAGAACTATTAGCGATTTTCACAAGCATTGGCAGGAGTACCAAAGCCAACAGCGCTCGTTCCTAGTGGCAATTCTTCAAATTCGAAATTCGAAATTCGCAATTCGAAATTTTAGAGGGCAAGATGAAACCATCTCGTGAATTGATTAAAACGGAGCCTGGTCTGACGGCGGTCGACGGACTAAGGGAATCCGCAGGCACTCCGCATCCATACAACTATGGAGTTGATCCAAATGCGGATTCCGACGTACATCTGCTTGATTACTGGCGCGCGGTGCGAAAGCGATTGTGGCTGGTCATTAGTATCGTGGCGCTGATCACGATGCTTTCGGTCATCTATGTCGCTCGCAAGCCGGACATCTATCAGGCCAACGCCCGCGTACAGGTGGACCTTGAAAACAGCGGCGCGCTGGTGGGCAAGACGCCTTACGTCTTTGGTCCCACAAACGATCCCACCTACTTCAATACACAACTTCAGATACTCGTCAGCCCGGGCTTGATGCGGCGCGTAGTGAAGGCGCTCGACCTTGAACACAACCCGGAATTCTTCAAGGGAAACTCAACTCAAAAGAGATCGACGTGGCAAACCATTAGGGGAATGGCGGGGCTGGGCAGCACTACTAAACCGGACGACAACCCCAAGACAAAAGATGAATTGCAGCTGCGAAATACCGCGGCCGTGTCCGCGGCTCATGAGGATCTGGCCGAGGCCAAACGTCTGGCGCCTTATGTTGGGGCTATCCTTGGTGGCCTGAAAGTCGACCCGGTAAAGGAAACGCGCGGCTTATATAAAGAGACTCGCTTGATTGACATCACTTTTACCCACACTGACCCGGAAGTAGCTTCTCGAGTAGTCAATGCCATCGCCAAAACGTATGTCTTCAATAATCTTGAAAAGAAAGGTGAAGCAAATACCACGACGGCCGACTTCCTGGAAAAGCGCATTGCGGAACTGCAGGGGAAAGTTCGCACTGACGAAGAGAAGCTCGTCAACTATGCGAAAAACAATGAGATAATTTCGCTCGATCCCAACCAGAACACCGTGGTCGAACGCCTCGCCGGTCTCAACAAACAGTTACTCGAGGCGGAAAATGAACGCATAGAAGCTGAATCGAAATATAACGCCGCCAAGGTCAGCGGCGCCGCCGGTGCCCTCGCCGATCTCGACGCCAAACAAGTAAACGAAACAGAATCCAAATTGGCAGATCTGCGACAGAAGCGGGCGCAACTGATGGTGGACGCCACTGAGGAAGCGCCGGAAGTTAAGGAGATCGATCAGCAAATTGCGGAGCTTGATCGCCAGGTCAAAGACATGCGCAGCCGTAAGAGCAGCATGATTCTGACGAATCTGGAAACGAGTTACCGGCAGACGCTCGCGCGCGAGCAACAGTTGCGCAAGTCGTTTGAAAAGCAACGCGGTGAGACGCTCACCCAAAACGAAGCTGCGATCAATTACCGGATCATCCAGCAGGAGATTGAGACAAACAAGACGCTGCTCGACAACCTGTTGCAGCGCTCCAAAGAAAACGACGTAATCATGGCCAGCAAGCCAAACAACATCTCTGTTGTCGATTATGCCATTACTCCCGAAGGCCCTATCGGACCAAATCGCACTCGGTCAGTTTTTGTTGCCTTGTTCCTGGCGTTGGGTTTGGGAGTTGGTTTTGCACTGCTGCTCGAGTACCTCGATGACACCGTCCACTCCACCGAGGAAGTTGAACGGCTGCTCCACCTTCCAGCGCTCGCTGTGATTCCTTCAGCTCTTGGCAATGGTAAACGTCGCCTGCTGGCCAGACCTGGAGCGTTGCAGAAGCGAAACGGCAACCCCGGCGACAATCCGGAATTGCTGATGAATGTCGATGGTCGTTCGCCCCTGGCTGAATCCTACCGGCATCTACGGACGTCGGTGTTGCTTTCAACCGCGGGCCGATCGCCCCGGTCTCTGCTGGTGACTTCGAGCTTACCCGGAGAAGGGAAGACGACAACGGCGGTCAATACGGCGGTTAGTTTGGCGCAAACCGGAGCAAGTGTGGCGATTATTGACGCTGACATGCGGCGGCCACGGTTGCGCTCAATTTTCGGATTGTCTGATCGCGCCGGCTTGAGTTCGATTCTATCGAGCGAATTATCTGAAGGTGAAGTGCTGGCAATGGTTTCGAAGGCAGAAATAAACGGTCTGCACGTCCTGACCGCGGGGCCTATTCCTCCGAACCCGGCGGAACTCCTGGGCTCCGACCAAATGCGACGCCTGATGACTATTCTCCAGTCAAGGTTTAATCACGTCGTGGTCGACTCGCCGCCGGTCAGCTCGTTTACCGATGGCGTCTTGATTTCATCGATGGTCGACGGCGTGTTGCTGGTGGTGCATGGCGGCAAGAGTTCACGTCACGTGGTGAAGCGCTCGCGACAATTGCTTCAGGATGTGGGTGCCAAGATTTTCGGAGTGGTACTCAATAACGTCAGCCTGCAATCGCACGACTATTATTACTACCAGCGCTATTACGGTTCGAGCTATTACAAGAGCGACGGAGATGAGGAAATGGAGAGCGCTGCCGCGGTCGCCTCGAGTTCGGTAGATGTGAGGTAGCGAACGTTGCGGCTGTCATCCGGAGAACAATAGCGACCGGATAAATTCGGATTTTTCAAAGTTCTTAAATTACCAGTCGCCGGCGAAAGAGAGAAAAAGCAATGAGTACAATACCGCTTGATCAAATGACTACTCCCGAAAAGCTTCGGCTGATGGAGGAGCTGTGGGCTGACCTGTCGCGCAATGAACCGGAATTTGAGTCGCCGGCCTGGCACGCACGGGTTTTAAAGGAGCGAGAAGAACGGCTGATGAAGGGTGAAGAAGAGCCAATTGATTGGGAAGAGGCCAAAAAGACGCTGCGTAGTCGGTTGACATTCACTCTTTGTCCGAGCCGTTCTTGATTGTCGTCGCGATCCCCAATGGACGCGTGAGAAATTCGGCGCTCACCGCTGATTATTTCCGACCATTCGCATTCAGGGCCCCTCGAAGCTGCCAATGAAGAAGGCGCTGATCACAGGCATTACCGGCCAGGACGGTTCTTATTTAGCTGAGCTTTTGCTGAGTAAGGGCTATGAAGTTCACGGGATTATTCGTCGTGCCTCGAGTTTCAATACGGCCCGGATAGATCATCTCTACAGCGATCCACATATCAACGGCGTGCGCCTGTTTCTGCACTATGGCGACATTGGCGATTCGACCAATCTCATCAAACTGCTCTATCGCATTCAGCCCGAAGAGGTTTATCACCTGGCAGCGCAGAGTCACGTGCGCGTGAGTTTTGACATTCCCGAATACACGGGCGATGTAACCGGGTTGAGCACCGTCCGACTCCTTGAGGCAATTCACCAGACAGGTGTAAAGGCAAAGTTTTATCAGGCTAGCAGCTCCGAAATGTTCGGCAAGGTGCAGGAAACGCCGCAACGCGAAACGACGCCCTTCTATCCCCGTTCACCTTACGCCGCTGCCAAGGTTTATGCCTACTGGTCGACCGTAAACTATCGCGAAAGCTACGGACTGTTTGCTTGCAATGGAATTCTTTTCAACCACGAAAGCCCCCGCCGCGGCGAAACCTTCGTGACCCGGAAGATCACGCGCGCTGCCGCCCGGATTAAGGCGGGCCTCCAGGAAAAACTCTACCTTGGGAACCTTGATGCGAAGCGCGACTGGGGTTATGCGAAAGAGTATGTGGAAGCGATGTGGTTGATGCTGCAGCAGGAACAGCCGGACGATTTTGTTATCGCCACTGGCGAGACCCATTCGGTGAAAGAGTTTCTCGAAGAAACATTTTCCTGCATTGGGCTTGACTGGCAGGAACACGTCGAGATTGATCCTAAATACTACCGGCCCACTGAAGTGGATGTGTTGGTAGGCGATGCCGGCAAAGCGAAACGAATACTCGGCTGGGAGCCGCAGACAAAATTTAGGGACCTGGTGCAACTTATGGCGCGGGCGGATGCGCAAGAGCTGACGGACGACGGGCGACCGTAAGCACTGAAACTGAAGGCCGTTGATTTTCTGCGGTCGCCGGTCGTCGGTCGTCGGTCGCTCTTTTAGTCTCATGACATTTCCATACAAAAGAATAGTCGTAACCGGTGGCTCAGGATTCCTGGGACGACACCTGGTAAAGCAACTCGAAGCGCTCGATGATGTTGAGATATTCGTTCCGCGCCGCGAATCTTATGACCTGGTGGAAATGGCGAATGTCAGGCGATTGCTCGTCGACACGAAGCCTGATCTGATTGTTCACCTTGCAGCTGTGGTTGGCGGAATCGGCGCGAATCAACAGAATCCAGGCCGCTTCTTCTACGACAATTTAATGATGGGAGCGCAACTCATCGAGCAAGCTCGAGTGTCTGGTGTGCGCAAGTTTGTTGCGGTGGGAACTGTCTGCGCCTATCCCAAGTTCACGCCAGTACCTTTTCGCGAGGAAGACTTGTGGAACGGCTACCCGGAGGAAACGAATGCACCCTACGGGCTGGCGAAGAAAATGATGCTGGTGCAGTCGCAGAGCTACCGCCGGCAATACGGGTTCAACTCAATCTTCCTACTGCCGGCGAATCTTTACGGACCGGGCGATAACTTTGACCCGGCGACGTCGCACGTCATTCCCGCTCTCATACGCAAGTGCGTGGAGGCGCGCGAGCAAGGCGATGGACATATCGACGTTTGGGGCACCGGCAATGCTTCGCGCGAGTTTCTCTATGTCGAGGATTGTGCCGAGGCAATCGTGAAAGCTGCAACTGGTTATGACGACGGCGAGCCGGTAAACATCGGTTCGGGCAGCGAGATAAAAATCTCCGAGTTGATTAACTTGATCGCCGCGCTAACTGGCTTCAAAGGCGAGATTAGATGGCAAGCCGATAAGCCAGACGGTCAACCGCGACGCAGCCTCGACGTCTCACGTGCGTATGAGAAGTTTGGGTTTCGCGCCAGCACGTCATTCGAGGATGGCCTGAGACGAACCATCGATTGGTACGAAGAAACCGCGAAGCTGGTTAGCGCCAGGGTTTACTAAGATCGTTCAGACCTCCGCAATCTAAAACTCCTAATGGTCAGCACTCAATCTGTAATCGACACTCCGCAGTCCGCAGTCAGTCTGCCTACATTCTCCATTGATCCACCCAGCGGTTGGACGTCGATCGGCTTTCGCGAGTTGTGGGACTACCGCGAGTTGCTCTACTTCCTGACATTGCGCGATGTGAAAGTGCGCTACAAGCAAACCGCATTGGGCGCCGCCTGGGCGATCATTCAACCGCTGTTCATGATGCTAATCTTCAGTTTGTTTTTCGGGCGGCTCGCCAAGGTTCCTTCAGATGGAATTCCCTATCCGATATTTACTTTCTGCGCGCTCCTGCCATGGCAACTGTTTGCCCACGCCCTAACCGAATCGAGCAATAGTCTGGTTGCAAACGAACGTCTGATCACCAAGGTCTACTTCCCGCGCCTGGTGGTGCCGCTGGCCGCGGTGCTTGGCGGGCTGGTGGATTTTGCTGTGGCTTTCGTCCTTCTACTCGGGATGATGTTTTATTACGGCATTGTTCCCACCGGGGCGATCGTCACGCTGCCGGCTTTCATTTTGCTGGCCATCCTGACCGCGCTTGGTGTTGGCCTCTGGCTGTCCGCGCTCAACGTCAAGTATCGAGACGTGCGCTACACGATCAATTTCCTGATTCAGTTTTGGCTTTTCGCGACGCCGGTCGTGTACCCGAGTTCGATTGTTCCCGAACGCTGGCGCGCTCTCTATGGACTGAACCCGATGGCCGGAGTAGTTGATGGTTTTCGCTGGGCGTTGCTGGGAAAACAACCACCTGGCGCGATGCTTGCGGTCTCCGTTGGCGTGGTAGCAGCAATTCTGATCGGCGGGCTCTACTACTTCCGGCGCATGGAGCAGGAGTTTGCGGATGTGGTTTAAGGCAGACGGGCGACCGGGGACCGACGACGGCAGACCGGCGAAAAGCGAAGGCGGAATGAGGTCCTTGGGAAATTCATCGAGGAGATCGGCGTCCCGTCGTCGGTCGTCGGTCTTCGGTCAGATCTAATGACTGACATCGCAATCAAGTGTGAAGGACTGAGCAAGCAGTACCGCATCGGCGAGCGTGAGTCATACAAAGCTCTGCGTGATGTGATCACTGACGGTGTCGCCTCGCCTTTCCGTCGCCTGCGTTCTGCATTTCGCAACGGTAACGGCTCTGCTGCCCAAGACGCTGGTCCTTCGCCCTTCGCTCCTGGCTCTTTGCCGGAAATTCGAAATCCGAAATCCGAAATCCGAAATTCCTTCTGGGCCCTCGATGACGTCTCGTTTACAGTGAAGCGCGGTGAAGTGGTCGGCATCATTGGTCGTAACGGGGCAGGGAAGAGCACGCTGTTAAAGATTCTTTCCCGTATTACCCAGCCCACCAAAGGCCACGCAGAAATTCATGGCCGGCTTGGTTCACTGCTCGAAGTTGGCACCGGCTTTCATCCGGAGTTAACCGGCCGCGAAAACATTTATCTGAACGCGGCCATCCTCGGCATGCGCAGGGCCGAAGTCGAAAGCAAGTTCGATGAGATCGTGGCCTTCGCGGAAGTTGAGCAGTTTATCGATACCCCGGTGAAACGTTACTCCAGCGGCATGTACGTGCGGCTGGCGTTTGCCGTGGCGGCGCACCTCGAGCCCGAGATTCTGGTGATTGACGAGGTGCTGGCGGTGGGCGACGCGGCGTTTCAGAAGAAGTGTCTGGGCAAGATCGGTGAGGTGGCGCATGACGGCCGAACGGTGTTGTTCGTGAGTCACAACATGGGCGCGATTCGCGGGCTGTGCACTGACGTGATTTGGATCGACGAGGGAAAGGTTGTCGATCGTGGTCCTTCCGCGCGGGTGGCTGAGAAATACTTGAGGGCGACGATTAAGCACTCCGGTTCATCAATTTGCCTGACGGATGTGCAAAGAGCCGGAGGCGCCGGGCGTCGCTTGAGGATCACCGGCGTTGAGTTCAACGACGGCACTCCAATCTATCACGGCGAAACCCTGAAGGTTCGTATTCAATTTGAAACCACTGCCGTATGCGAAAAGGTCGGCTTCGGTTTTGGTTTTTCATCAGCTGAAGGCATCAGGGTGATGTCCGTCGATAGCGATCTTTCCGAGGTGCAGCGGGATCTTCCAAAAGATTACGTCGGTGTGTTGGAAGCTCAAGTACCGACGCTACAACTTCAGCCGGATCGATATCTACTTGACGTTGGCGCGCGCTCGGGAAACAACAGCACGCTCGATTATCTGCCTGGTTGCACACAAATCGAGGTGCTGCCCGGACCAACTACCCCCGCTCTGATTATTCGAGAAACTGGAGGGATGCGCATTCCCGCGCAGTGGGAGTGGCAGGCCAGCGCTCAGTCTGCGGAACAAACTTTCGAAAAGCCTACCGAGCTCGCATGGAAAGAATAAAGAATCTGGCGCGTGGCATACGCGATGCCATCAGGGCATCGCGTCAAGGACTGTTGTCCCAAAGACTTCAGGACTTAACCGCTCAATCGGGAGTTGGCGACTCTGCTTTTTTGCTGTACGGGCTGGTCAAATCTGCCAAACCTTCAATTGTGCTGGAAATAGGTTCCGCGCGCGGGCGCTCAACGTGTTTCATGGGGAAGGCCCTTAAAGAAAACGGCTCCGGCAAGTTATATGCAATCGATCCCCACACGCAGACGGCCTGGAACGATGTGGATTCCGTCGATACTTTTCAGATACTCAAAAGTAACATCAGTGCGCTTGGCTTGAACGATGTGGTGGAAGTTGTACGCGACACTTCCGACAATGTGGCTAAAACCTGGAACCAAAAAATTGATTTGCTGTTCATCGATGGAGACCACAGCTACGAAGGTGCGCGCAGAGATTGGGAGTTGTTTTCGCCGTTCGTGCAACCTTTCGGCAGCGTCATCTTTCACGACACACTTTGGGACTTGAGGCCCGATCCTAAATATGTGCGTCCGGACATGGGCGTTCCCCGGGTGGTCGACGAATTAAGAGCAGAGGGTTATCCGGTGTTGACGTTGGAGCGGGATTTCGGCGTGAGTGTGGTGCAACCAGTGCGTGGAGGGGTTCCGCTTCGGTCATCCCATCAGAACGCAGACAAGCTGATTTCGGGAGCTGCCGGTTAGACCTCCAGGTTAAGTAGTGACTTCCCAAGCGAAAAAGTTGCGAGTTCTGCTGGTGCCTGATTCCATACACTGGGTGACGGGCACGATTGCCAAAAATATCGCACGCTTCAATCCCTGGATCGAAGCGACTGTAGCTTCTGGTCCGGTTATAGATCAGATCTTTGCCGAACGCCCGGAGTTGATGCAGAATTTCGACCTCGTCCACTTCACGTGCCCCTACGCGTCTAAGCAATGGCTGCCGCGCTTTCGCGAATTCGCTCCCTGCGTTACGAGCCACCACCACGTAACGGACTGGGACTTGTTCAAACACAACCTCGATGGTGACGCCATCGTCGCCGGGTCACCTGAATGGGTTGAAGACTTGCGCGCGCGCGACGCTGATATGTCGAAAGTATTTTGCGTCCCTTATGGCGTAGACGCGACGCTCTTCACCCCGGTCAGTGATGCGACGAGTGAGCAACTCAGAAGCAAGCTCGGCATCAATAGGAAAGCGACCGTGGTTGGCTTCTTTGGTAAGAACAGCAGCAATGATGAGGATCGCAAGGGCATTGACGTGTTTACCAAAGCACTGAGCATGTTAGCTCCAAAGCTTCCCGGTTTAACCGTGCTGCTCGTCGGACCTGGTTGGCAGTTGCTTAAGAATGAACTGAAGTCGGCGGGGGTTGAGTGTATTTGGATTCCTTTTGTCGCTGATCTTGAAGACCTCACGGGCATGTATCAGGTCCTGGACTTCTATTGGGTCACGGCCAGAATTGAAGGCGGCCCAGTGACTTTGCTCGAAGCCATGAGTTCTGAAGTTTGCTGCCTGACGACTGCGGTCGGGCTTGCTCGCGAGATTGTGCGAGACGGCGAGAACGCCCTCGCGCTTCCGTTTGACAATGCCGAAGAATTTGCCGAGCGAACACTCGCGCTGGCGGGAAAGCCGGCCGAGCGGAAGCGCTTGGGCAAGAATGCGCGCGCAACCATCCTGAAAGAGATGCACGTGGCGGTGACGACAGCTGGAATCAGGACCGTTTACAAAAAGGCATTTGAGAATTTTGGCAAGCGACGCCAAAGCATTCCCGTCGCTAACCTTTCAAAATTAACCGACGCCTTTACTGAGCCGCAGGAACCGACTTCGAAGGACGCGCCGGTGCCGCTTGCCGGCCTTCCCACGTCACTTCACCGGCGTGTAACGATGCTTGAAACATTGGCCTGGAGTGAACATTTGGTTTTGTATCACCGGCAGCGCGCCCTGGCAGCCCGGTTAATCGTCAGTGAGTGGTTTAGGAACCCAGGATCGCTTATGCCTGCACGTGTGTTCTTGCGCCGTTTCCTGCCGGTTAGTCTGGTCGCTCGCGTCGTAAAGGTTAAGAACCGTTCGCAAGTGTCTGCGCCGCTCGTTGCTGGTTACCCGCCCACAAAGAAAGCGTGAGCAATCCCTTAACATTTTCGGAAACGGTAGCGGAGAAAGGCTTACGGAATCTGTCCACCAAATCCTTTCTCAAGCGCCTGTACGATCGTGCGGTACCGGGAGAGCTTGCTGTCTTCCCCGAAATCGACACCGATCTGGAAGCATGCCGGCATTTACTGAAAGGCAAAGTGCTTAATGCCGGCGCCGGTTCGCGTGACGTTTCTCACCTGGTGGAAGGCGAGCTGGTAAACCAGGACATTACCTGGCCGGGTGACGACCGCACTAACATCCAGGTCTATTCGCCGCTGCATCATATTCCGTTTGAGTCAAACTACTTTGACGCGATTCTTTGCATCGCAGTTTTAGAACACGTCGAGAATCCGGAAGAAGTTGTTCCTGAATTATTTCGAGTTCTTAAGCCCGGCGGTCATCTGATTTTGGAAGTCCCTTTCCTGCAACCCGAACATAAAGTGCCAACCGACTTTCAGCGTTACACGAAAGATGGACTGGTCAGGCTCGTGTCGCACCACGGCTTTTCGGTTGAGCAGATTAAGGGCCTGTTCACTGTCTATCACACGCTCTATTGGCAGGTTTATCTTTGGCTGCATCTAAAGAAGAGCAGCTCTTATTTGCTGTTGCGACTGATTCTGCTGCGGCCGTTGTTGTGGGCCGCGCGGAGATCCAACACTTATTCAGACAGCCTGGCTTCAGGGTTTCAACTGATCGCAACCAAGGCTTAGGTCCTGGCGCTTTATGGCAGTTCAAATCTCCGTCATCACTTGTTCACACAATCCGCGCGCGGATTATCTGGCGCAGGTAATTGAGGCACTCAAGAATCAAACCCTCGACAACGAGCGCTGGGAATTTCTGTTGATCGATAACGCCAGCGACGAAGCACTGGCGACGCGAGTCGATGTCTCATGGCAGCCAAACGCGCGGCACATCAGGGAAGAGGAGTTGGGCTTAACTCATGCACGGCTGCGTGGCATACGCGAGGCCCAGGGCGAGATTTTGGTTTTTGTCGATGACGATAACGTGCTCGATGCCGATTACCTGGAACAAGTAATGGAAACAGGGAATAAGCACTCAATGATTGGCGCCTGGGGCGGGCAACGACGCCCGGTGTTTGAGCAACAACCGCCCGAGTGGACGCGGCGACATTGGGGACATTTAGCCTTGAGTGAGTTTGAAAAGGATTCCTGGTCAAATAATCACGAGTTGGCCGAGACGATGCCAAATGGCGCCGGCCTTTGCGTGCGCGATAAGGTCGCCAGCTATTACCGGAAACTTCACGAGGACGGCAAGCGGGCCTTTGTGATGGATCGCAACGGCAATTCGCTCGTCTCAGGTGGTGATGTGGATCTCGCATCGTGTGCCTGCGATCTCGGGATGGGCATTGGGCTGTTTGCCGCGTTGAAGTTGAGTCACTTGATTCCATCCGATCGATTGACCGAAGACTATCTCTTGCGACTTACGGAAGGCATTGGCTACTCCGGCGTTATCCTTTACTCATTCCGTCCTACCTCGCTACCTTCACGTGGCTGGATCGGCAAGGCGGCCGATATATTGAGATACCTCCGCATGGACGCCCGCGAGAAACGCGTGCAGCGCGCACATCATCGAGGTCGGTCACGAGCTCATAAGGAACTGGCGACTATTCGTAAAACCCTGGCAACTGACGCTGCATTACCCGCGGATTTGAAATTAGAGCGACAGTAAACGGTCCATGCTTTTAGGAGTACGCAGTCTTCCCCTTAAGTTATGTTTCAAGCTCTAAAAAGTATTAAGAATAGACCTGCATTGCACCGCGGCATCACCGAGGCTAAGAAGCTTTGGTATCGTGGCCGCGGCGAGCCGATTGAATACGGGGAGCACAAGCTGCGGTACCTTTCCGGTACGAGACCGGTGCGACTGAAGTACATCGATTCGCCAGATGTCGTTGTGCGCAACGATGCGAGTCAAATCAAATTCTTTATTGAGCAGATCAAGCCTGGCGATTTTGTGTTGGATATTGGCGGACATGTTGGGCAGTACGCCGTGCTTTTCGCGTCATTAGTTCGGGATTCGGGAAGAGTAATCACATTTGAGCCGGATCCAGAGGCAAGAGACACGCTGCGGAATAATCTTGAACTTAACGGCTTTGCTAATCGCGTAGTGGTCGAATCCGTCGCCCTCTTTGATCAAAACGGAGAACACTCATTCTTCTCAAAAGGAGCCGATTCGATGTCGTCTCTCGCAAGGTCAGGATTAGGTGCGAATGCCTCCTCGCTCGATATAGCAGAATACCGCGTGAAGACGATTCGACTCGATGACTATCTAAATGAAAAAGGGTTTGGTTATCCGCGTTTTGTAAAACTGGACACCGAAGGCGCTGAAATAAACATTCTCAGAGGCGCAAGAGAATTGCTTCAGTCAGATACAACTATTGTTTGTGAGTTGCATCCGTACGCGTGGGACGAATTCGGCACAAGCTTTGAGGAGCTGCTGCAGATTGTTAGCCGGTCTGACAAATCAATTCACTACCTTGAACCCTCGCTCCGGATTGAAGCAGGAGCCTTCTACGGCGCGGCAATCATAAAATGATGGTGGCGGAACTTAAGCCAATCGCACTCTCTCCGTCCCTTAACGCCACCAGAAGAATCAAGGTTCTTCATATAGTCGAAAACTTAAATGATCAGGCGGTTGAGTCATGGCTTATCAGAGTAATGCAGGAATCTCTCGAGACGTATCCTAACGTTCATTGGACCTTCTTTTGTGTTTCGGGCAAGCCGGGTCGAATGGATGACTTGGCCCGCAAACTGGGAGCGGACGTAATTCATTCGCGCTACGAAATCGGGGACAAGATCCGTTTTCTTCGCGCCCTTCGCGACGTAATGCAGCGAGGTCACTACGACGTCCTTCACTGTCATCACGATATTATGAGCGCTGCGTACCTTGCGGCTTCCGCGGGCTTGCCTTTTCGAAAGAGAATCGTTCACGTCCACAACACGTCTCTTAGCCTACCGACGCCAAATCGCATCAAAGCCGAACTCGTGCGTGAGCCCATGAGACAGATGTGCTTGCGCATGGCGGATCAGATCGTTGGTATATCGACTGACGCTCTCAACTCGTTGTTAGGAAGCCGGCAGCGGAATCCTACTCGTCACCTGGTAGTGCACTATGCGGTCGATACCGAGAGATTCTCGTCGGCTCCAGTTGATCGCCAGGGTTTTCGTGCCGGATTAGGACTCAATTCTGGAACCAAACTCCTTTTGTTTATCGGTCGGCTGACGGATTACAAGAACCCTCGCTTTGTCGTCGAGATTCTTGAGCATCTGGTTGAAGAAGACCAACAAGTGGCTGCAGTTTTTGCCGGTTACGGCGTTGAGGCGGAATCGATAATGGAGTTCGCAAAACAAAAGTCACTTGAGGATCGCGTTCGCTTGCTCGGGTTTCGAGATGATGTTCCGGACTTAATGGCTAATTCCGATATTCTGATCTGGCCGAGCTTGGAAGATCCTAAGGAAGGTTTAGGTCTTGGAATATTGGAAGCACAGGCGGCAGCTCTCCCAGTGATTATGTCGCGAAGTGTGCCTGCTGACGCTATCCTTGTAACCGAATTGATTGACGTATTACCGCTTTCAGACGGACCAGGAATGTGGGCGGCGCGCATCAGTGAGATTCTCTCGCGGCCGCCGCTGGAAAGAAAGCGAGTTCATGAACTCGTTAAAGCTTCCTCATTTTCTCTGTCAGCCGGCATATCCAGCTTAATGGGTCTCTACCAAC
>JBOGOP010000049.1:0-25171 GCA_050747225.1 Pyrinomonadaceae bacterium | reverse complement strand
ACCTTATAAACCGAGACTGATGCCTGTTTGTAACTTCGCCCCTTCTGGAACAAGCTGTAGAATTAAACAAATCTTAAATAGAAGTTGAGAGTCCCGAGTTGACTGAACACGCATTCACAAACCACCTTATTGACGAGACAAGTCCTTATCTTCTGCAGCACGCGCACAATCCGGTTGATTGGTTTCCCTGGGGCGATGAGGCGCTCGAAACTGCACGCCGCGAGCAGAAACCGATCCTGTTGAGTATTGGCTATTCTGCTTGTCACTGGTGTCATGTAATGGAGCACGAGTCTTTTGAGAATGAGTCGATCGCCAGGTTGATGAACGAGAATTTTGTCAACATTAAGGTTGACCGCGAGGAGCGACCGGACCTCGACCAGATTTATATGAGCGCCGTGCAAATGATGACGCACCACGGCGGTTGGCCAATGACCGTGTTCCTTACGCCAGAGGCACTTCCCTTCTACGCGGGAACATATTTTCCTCCCGAAGATCGTTACAACATGCCTGGCTTTCCGCGCGTGCTTATTAGCGTTGCGGACGCATACCGTGAAAGACCAGATGACATTCAGCAGACTGCGGCGTCGGTTCTCACCGAGTTGAAGCGCTCAGCGACCGGGCAGGAGTCAAACGAACTGCTCACCAGCGCGTTACTGGACACTGCTTATCGCGGGATGATCAAGAATTACGATTCAACCTACGGGGGCTTTGGTGGTGCACCGAAGTTTCCACCGGCGATGAGTCTGGAGTTTCTGCTTCACACTTTCTATCGAACCGCGGACCAGCAGGCTCTCGATCTTGTAGCGCATACTTGCCGGAAGATGGCCGAAGGTGGCATCTACGATCAGCTCGGCGGCGGTTTTCATCGTTATGCAACGGATGCGCGTTGGCTGGTGCCACACTTTGAGAAGATGTTGTATGACAACGCTCTACTCGCGCGCCTCTATCTACATTACTACCAGGTCAGTAATGACCAGGAGGCGCGAGTTATCGCGGAGGGAATTCTCGATTACGTCGTGCGTGAAATGACGGACTCCGCTGGTGGGTTTTACTCGACGCAGGATGCCGACTCGGAAGGTGTTGAGGGGAAATTTTTCATCTGGCGCAAAGGTGAGATAAGAGACCTCCTTGGCGAAAGAGATGCGGAGATCTTCGCGGCGTACTACAACGTCACCGACGCAGGAAACTTTGAAGGGGAGAACATCCTTAACGTCACGCGAAGTCTCTCGGAGGTCTCTACTTCTGAGAACATAACCACTGAGCAGCTCTCGGAAACTCTTGCAAGGGCCCGCAAGGTATTGTTTGCGGCGCGAGAAAAACGAGTGAAGCCGGCCAGGGATGAAAAGATCTTGACCGCCTGGAATGGTTTGATGCTTGCTAGTTTTGCGGAAGCTGCGGCAATTCTTAACCGCCCGGATTATTTGGATGTCGCCAGGAAGAACGCTCGTTTCATACTGGAAAACCTGCGGCGCGACGGTCTGCTGTTGAGGACCTACAAGGGTGGTCAAGCGAAGCTCAATGCCTACCTGGAAGACTACGCGTTTTTCATTGATGGATTAGTGACGCTATTTGAGACCGGTGGAGAACTTCAGTGGCTTGAGGAAGCGCGCAACATCACTGCAACCATGATCGACGAGTTTTGGGATGACGAGGAGGGCGCCTTTTTCTTTACCGGCCGTAGTCATGAGGATCTCATAGTTCGCTCCAAAGACTTCTTTGACAATGCCACTCCATCTGGTAATTCTGTGGCAGCAAAGAATCTGCTTCGGCTCGGACTACTGACTGACGATGCTGACTACCAAAGAAGGGCAGCCACGATCCTGCGGTTGACGGCGTCTACCGTTCAGCGATACCCGTCCGGCTTTGGCCGTCTGCTCTGCGCACTCGATTTCCATTTAGGCGCCCCAAAGGAGATTGTATTGATCGGAGAGCCGGGCTCACCGGAAACTCGGACTTTCCAAGAGGAGATCTGGAGACGGTATTTGCCTAACAAGGTTGTAGCGCAAGCCTCTCCCGGCGACGCCAAGGCCGAGGAGACTGTTCCTTTGCTCCGCGATCGCCCACAGATCGATGGGAAAACTACCGTTTACCTCTGTGAACACTTCACCTGCAAGGCTCCAACTACAAATCCCAGGGAGTTGGCCTCACAATTGCTCACCACCAGCCGAGGGGCGGGATTAGCCGGGAGTCTCTATCAGCCTGACCTCGACTCGCTAAAATAGTCTGCTCAGCCCCTTTCAAACTGAACTCTGTAACTTCATTAAGACTTGACGCAAACTACTGGAACAGTTATCGTTTGCAGTGCTAAACAAGGTTGGCAAATGGCCAACCGAAGCTGGCACTCCAAAGAAGCTCATTCCGAGTTTATCTGCAAGTTCACAACTGATTCCCATAGCCGGGCCGGACACGGGCCCAGGTTCGTTAATCCTGCCAAACGGGGGCTTCCATTCGAATGACTGACAAAAGAACTTGGAAAAGCAAAGCTCTCCTGATCGGTGTCTCAGCAATCGGGTCATTACTCGTTTGTTCCGCTCTGGTGTCCGCCCTCGGGTTACCCCTCCTAACCAGCGCCGGCCTGCTGTCATGGTTAATCCTTCTGGGTCTGACGCTTGCAGCCAGCCGTTTCACGGTGTCCATCACGAACACGGTCGGAGTCAGTCAAAGTCGAAAGTCAGTTGCTGATGCTTTTGTCTTCCTGGCGATAATCCTTTATGCCGTGCCGCCTGCCAACACGGCAGGACCAGCGACGCTGCTTGCCGCTATTGTTGGCTTGGTTTCCACTTATGGCCTATCAAGTAAGAAGGAGTCGTGGTCCACAACTGCAATTGCAGTTATCTCGACTTTCATATCCGCGTCCTGTTACGGTTTGCTGGTACCGATCTTCGCGCACGATTCTTTTCTGAGCACCGGCCAAACCCTTCCGGTGAATGCGCTGCTGGTGCCTCTTTGCGTCCTCGCGGTCCTGCAATATTCTCTAAGTACGTTGGCGACCGTCTACTTTCTCAATGTCGTCGATGGAAAACCTCTCGTCCTTCCCTCTCAGGAAAGCATCGTCTGGTCTTTGACTACTCAGGTTGCGGGCGCCACTTCCGCCGTTCTCTTCTATTCTGCGCTCCAGGGCGCAGGACTGCCGTTCATCTTTCTTGGTTTACTGATTACCGGACTTGTCCATCTCTTGTATCGCTTCAATGAGAAACGGCTGAACGAAATACGCCGCGCAGAAGCGGGGCAGCGCGAACACATCGAGGAGATGGCAAAGATTCATATGAACACGATTGAGTCGCTGGCGATTGCGATCGATGCAAAAGACCAGACGACTCACGGCCACGTTCGCCGAACACAGATCTACGCCTCAGAGATGGGCAGGCTTTTCAAGGTGGGTGGTAAGGAATTGCAAGCCCTTTTTGCTGGCGCCCTGCTTCATGACATTGGCAAGTTGGCCGTGCCCGAATACATCCTGAACAAACCCGGCAAGCTTACCGAGGCTGAGTTTGCGAAGATGAAGATCCACCCAACAGTAGGTGGCGACATTCTCAGGCGAGTTAACTTTCCTTATCCAGTTGAAGACATTGTTCGCTACCATCACGAAAAGTGGGATGGCAGCGGCTACCCTAAGGGGTTAAGAGGCGAGGCCATTCCTCTGGTCGCGAGAATCATCTCGGTCGTAGATTTTTACGACGCGACACGCTGCGACCGTCCCTACCGCAAGGGTATGACGCGAGAAGAATCGCTGGCCCTCCTAAGAAACATGTCGACCACAGCTTTTGATCCGCGCGTGGTGGAAGTGTTTATTAAGCACGTTGAAGAATTCGACCGCCTAATCGCAGCCGAGGATATTCAGGAGCAGGTCGATTCGGAAATCGCTGTCCATGATTATCTAACCAAGACAAAACCGGATGCCGGCCTTGCGTCCAACGTGCTGGGGACGAAGGTTAACGACGATGCCGGATTCAGGACGATTACTGAAGCTCAACGTGAAGTGTTTGCACTCCATGAGATTGCGCAGACAATTGGCTCTTCGTTGAATCTCAACGACACGGTTACGCTCGTCTCCAACAAACTTCGGGCAATAGTACCCTTCGATACCTGCATTATTTTTGTCGTGGACGAGAAATCCGGAAAAGCGGCCGCAGCCCACGCAGCCGGTGAAGATGCAGACATATTCAAGTTCCGCCGAATGACGATCGGCGAAGGCATCACCGGCTGGGTCATCGCAAACTCACGCTCGATGTGTAACGCATCGCCTGAGCTTGATCTGGTGGGAGTTCCCGAAGAGATCGCCAGGAATTATCGGGGCGTGCTGGTTTCACCTCTGCTTCGGGAAGACGGAGCTTTCGGCGCGATTACTCTCTATTCCAAGAGCCGGACTTCTTATACAACGGAACACGTTCGCTTGCTCGAGTCTGTTTGCCAGCATGCATCCAGCGCTCTCAACAATGCCTTAACGTTTGAGAAGACTAAGGAGAGCGCCCTCACCGATCCACTGACTGAACTACCGAACGCTCGTGGATTCTATATGATGCTTGAACAGCGAATCGCAGAGTGCCAGCGTATGACTAATGAATCGCTCGCAGTGGTAAGCATGGACATTGATAACTTCAAGGGCATCAACGATCAATATGGGCATGCTATCGGTGATCGGGTGTTGGCCAGCGCTGCTGCGGTAATTCGAAAAGAACTTCGTCAGATGGACATTCTAACGCGCTATGCTGGAGACGAGTTTGTGGCCATCATGCCGATGGCGTCGACAAACATGGCTGCTGAAATTGGTGAACGAATTCGAAATGCCCTCGAAGAACAGAGATTCTCGGTGCGCACTGGTACGCAGGTACAACTAGGTCTGAGCATAGGTGTAGCCTGTTACCCGGGAGAAGGCGAAACGACGGAGGAACTCCTGACCGCAGCCGCCCGAAAGATGCAAAGCAACAAGCACCTGCGCAAGACCGTCATTACCCTCGCCAACAGTCCAATTAACACGATCGACGCCCTCCGGTAGGCTGTTGGTTTCCTTTCCTCAAAGCGCACACGCTAGGCTGCGATGTGCGCTTTTTGTTGACCGCCGCCGGCTTGTGCCGCCAGGTGGCGGGAGCCTTTTCATTCAGGAGACTGGTTTTGCGCGCCGTTACAATCCTCGCGTATAATCCCTCGCACTGTTTTGCGCGACAAATTTAACCTTCAATTGGAAAACCGTCGTTAGGGGCGGTTCTATATTCGAAAGCAGCCTGTGGCAAAATCCAATCACGAAATGAGAAAACGCACGCCGGAGCACTCCCGCTTAGGTGCCGAAGACAGGAGCGCGACTGGCGTGATGGATCAAGAGTCTCCTGAGACACCGCCTGAAGCCGCTAAAGAATCTCATGAGGTCAAAGAGGCGCAGAAGAACCGGCTCGCGGATATTGATCGCGAGACCCTGACCAATATCTACCATCAGATGCTGCTGGTGCGTCGTTTTGAAGAGAAGGCGGCCGAAATATATAGCGCCGGCAAGATCGGTGGTTTCTGCCATCTGTATATCGGCCAGGAAGCCGTTGCCATTGGCTCTATCTCCGCGATCCGCAAAGAAGACTATGTCTTGACCAGCTATCGTGAGCACGCCCATGCGATCGCCAAAGGCATGTCGCCCGAGTCAGTAATGGCCGAGCTTTATGGCAAGGCAACGGGGTGTTCGAAGGGCAAGGGCGGGTCGATGCACATGTTTGACAAGGAAGTTAATTTTCTTGGCGGGCACGCCATTGTGGGCGGACAAATCCCCCTGGCTACAGGAGTGGCTTTTGCCTCGAAGTATAAGGGCACTGATCAGGTAACCCTCTGTTATTTCGGCGAGGCCGCAGTGAACCAGGGCGCATTTCACGAGTCGCTCAATATGGCGCAACTATGGAAACTGCCCTGCATCTACATCTGCGAAAACAATCAATACGGAATGGGCACTTCTCTAGCTCGCGCAATGTCTTCGCATGACATTTCGCAGAAGGCTTGTGCTTACGATATTGCTTCTGAGTTTGTCGATGGAATGGATGTTTTGGCCGTGCGCGAGGCAACGCTACGAGCGGTCGAGCGCGCCCGCAAGCAGTACTTACCTACGCTGCTCGAAGTTCGTACCTACCGTTTCATGGGACACTCAATGTCTGATCCGGGAAACTACCGCACTCGTGCAGAGATCGAGCAACACCAGGAACGCGATCCGATTAAGCTTTTTTCAGCAAGTTTGAAAGAAGCAGGCGTCTTGTCTGACTCCGAATTTCAAAAGATCGAAGCGGAAGTTAAGAAACAGGTCGAGAAGTCTGTGCGATTTGCGGAAGAAAGCCCCTTTCCTGATCCAAAAGAACTCTACACCGATGTTTATGCCAGTCCGATTAAGCCGGGCAGAACTTAATCGTGACAGGGGGAATTCACTAAATGGCTTTGGTAACCATGCGCGAGGCGCTTAATCAGGCTCTACGCGAGGAGATGCTCCGCGACAAAGACGTCTTCCTGATGGGCGAGGAAGTTGGCGAGTATCAGGGAGCCTATAAGGTTACAAAAGGGCTGCTCGAAGAACTCGGACCTCAACGGGTCATCGACACACCTATAACAGAACTTGGTTTTGCCGGACTCGGCGTCGGCGCTGCGATGGCTGGACTGCGTCCGATAGTGGAGTTCATGACCTTCAACTTCTCGATTCTAGCGACCGATCAGATTATCAACTCCGCTGCCAAGATGCTCTACATGTCGGGCGGCCAGTTCAGAATCCCCATCGTATTCCGCGGACCCGGTGGATCGGCCTTCCAGGTTTCCTCGCAGCATTCACAGGCGTTGGAGTCATGGTTCGCATATTTTCCTGGCTTGAAGGTGGTGATGCCCTCCACACCGGGAGACGCGAAGGGCTTGCTGAAGTCCGCAATTCGCGATGACGATCCGGTGATCTTCATAGAGCAGGAGAGAATGTACGGTCAGAAGGGTGAGGTGTCTGACGATCCGGAGTTCACTATTCCCCTGGGCGTCGCAGACATAAAACGCGAAGGCACGGACGCCACTATCGTGGCGCGTTCGTTGATGGTCCCAATTGCGTTAAAGGCTGCCGAGGCTTTGCAACAGCAGGGAGTCTCTTGCGAAGTGATCGATCCCCGTACGATTCGGCCACTGGATATCGGCACAATCATCGAGTCTGTAAAGAAAACAAATCGGGTCGTCGTTGCTGAAGAGTCGCATCCCTTCTGCGGAGTTGCGGCAGAGATTAGTTCAGAGATAAACGAGCGCGCTTTTGACTTTCTCGATGCCCCGGTGAAGCGCGTCTCAGGGGCCGACGTGCCAATGCCCTACGCCAAGAATCTTGAAGATTTGGCAATTCCCAACGTAGACCAGATTGTCGCGGCCGTTCGCGAAGTGGCGTATCTCGACTAGTGAATAGTAAATGGTGAACTGTAAATGGAAACTGCTGCACTACCCGAAACAGCGAAGTCAGACCAGCTGGTGATCTAAGAAAGCATATCTATTCACGATTTACTATTCACGATTTACTACTCACTATTCACGAGGTTTGAATGGCAACTCAGGTAATCATGCCCAAGCTTTCGCCAACCATGGACGAGGGACAACTCTCTCGCTGGCTGAAGAAAGAGGGCGACAAGGTTTCAATGGGCGAACCACTCGCCGAAATTGACACCGACAAAGCAACAATGGAAATGCAGGCACTCGGTAGCGGAGTGTTGCGGAAGATTTTGATTCAGGAAGGCGAGTCGGCGCCACTCGGGCAGTTAATCGCGATCATCGGTGAGCCTGACGAAGATATTTCCGCGCTGATGGCGCAAGCTGGCTCAAACCAGGCGCCAAAGACTGCCGCACCTGCTGAGCTGACCAAGGAGTCGGACGCCCCTGTCGCCGAAAAAGCAGCCCCACGGGCCGTCGGAAACGCCTCCGGAAATGGAAGCCAGGAAGCCGCGCAACCCGAAGCCTCGTCGCGTGGTCGACTGATTGTTTCCCCGCTCGCTGCGCGCATGGCGGCGGAGTCTGGAATTGATTTGCGCTCGGTAAGTGGTAGCGGGCCGGGTGGCAGAATAATCAAACGGGACGTTGAAGAACTAATCAGCGGTGGTAAATCCGCAACCACTGCCGCTGCTGCCCAGGCGCCACAGAGACATCTGCGTGCAGTGGAAAGCAGCCCATTTCAAAAATCGGCCAACGCTCAGGCCTCGGCTTACCGCGACGACCCGGCCAGCGAGATGCGCCGCACTATTGCCAAACGCCTGGTAACTTCGTTGGGGCCGGTACCGCATTTCTTCCTCACCACAGAGATCGAGATGGATCGCGCGGCTGAAATGCGCAAAGGGATAAACGAGCTCGATCCTGAACTTAAGATTAGCATCAACGACATCATCATTAAGGTGGCTGCTGCTGCGCTCATGCAGCACCCCCAGGTCAATGCTTCGTTTCAGGACAAGGTGGTTCGATACTATGAACACGCCGACATCGGTGTTGCGGTGGCGATCGAAGAAGGACTGATCACGCCGATTGTGCGCGCCACCGATCAGAAATCACTCAGCGAGATCGCTGCGGAGGTTCGCGATTTAGCCGACCGCGCGCGCCATCGCAAGCTGCGGCCAGAAGAGTATCTGGGTGCCACCTTTTCCGTGAGCAATCTGGGAATGTTTGGTATCGACGAATTCACCGCCATAATCAATCCGCCGGAAGCAGCGATCCTGGCAATCGGTGCGATGTCGCCTAAACCGGTAGTAAGAAACAACGAGCTGGTCATAAGGCAGATGATGCGCGTTACGATGTCATGTGATCACCGAGTAGTCGACGGCGCGACCGGGGCGAAGTTCCTGCAGACTTTCAAGAAGATTCTTGAAAATCCGCTGTTTCTGGTAGTCTGAGACTGGTTGTTTATTTTGTAGCACCTTAAAGAAGGATCGGACAGACCGATCCTTTTTTGCTGGGACGACACTTCATGTTCGATATTTCCAATGGCTGACTCGTCGCTCAAAGATCACACCATCGCACCTCACCTCGCTTTGCTGCTGGTGCAGCTCATGTTTGGGACCTGGCCCATCCTTGGCAAAGTTGCGATGCGATCGATGTCGAGCACCAGCTTGGTTTGCTTTCGCATCTTTGGCGCTGCCATCGTCTTCACTTTGTTACAACGAAAGCTTGGTGAACTTCCTCGACTGCCCCGGCGAGTGCTGGCGTGGTTGGTGCTCTCGAGCTTACTGGGTGTCGCTCTTAACCAATTTATTTTTGTGAAGGGCCTGTCGCTTACTACTGCGATTAATTCGACACTACTAATAACAACCATTCCAGTGTTCGCGCTCGTAATGAGCATAGCTCTCGGCTATGACAAAGCTTCGCTGCGGCATTTTTTGGGAATTGCATTGGCCGCTGCCGGTGTCGTTTACCTGGTTGATCCGTGGCGTGCAGATTTCACCGCCCAAACAACGCTTGGCAACCTGTTGCTCGTTGCCAGCTCCTTTGCCTACGGCGCTTACATTGCGGTCTCAAGAGATCTCTTTAGACGCTACGGCGCGCTCAATGTGATCACCTGGATTTTTCAAATAGCCGCTCTGTTGGCGATACCAATTGCGGCTTACTCATGGAGTAGTGAAGGCGTGAAGACGGTTTCAGTCGGGTTGGTCCTGGCGGTGGCCTATATCATTCTCGTCCCCACGGTAGGCGCTTACTATCTAAACTCCTGGGCCATCATGCGCGTGCCGCCGAGCGTCGTCGCAGTTTACATTTACCTGCAGCCGCTACTTGCGTTCGGGCTGGCGCCTTTAGTCCTGGGTGAAAGTTGGAACTCAAGAACGATAGTGGCTTGTGCGCTAATCTTTGCGGGCGTGGCGGTGGTTACTGTTCGCAGTCGTAGTCGGGCGGTTGAGGAGATTTCAGAACACCCAGACGCGTTGACACGATAAAACAGTTTCGAGTTTCAGGTTTCAAGTTTCAAGTCATGAAAACGGTTGGTAGCGTTGTTTGGCGTGGTTTCGTGGATCATTTGCTTTGTTTCTGAACTAAGACATTACCAAACGGTTACCTCGGAACTTGAAACTTGAAACCTGGAACTTGAAACTATGACTTTAGCGGCGTCACAATCCGACCCACCGGATAGAGATTCATCTGCTTATCCCAATAGGGCGAGCGGCGGTAGAAAAACTGGAGCCTCGCGCGCGGACTTGCGGCGAAGTCCGCATCGCTGGCGACCTTCTTCTCATATTCCTCGCGCAAAGCAGGATCCTTCTCCAGCATTTCTCGCGCAAGTTTCTCGACTACGTAGTCCTCGCCATATTCCTTCTGTTCAAGTGTTGCATTGAAAAAACCCCAATGGACTAAAGAATCTGGCGCTTGCGGCTCGAGCAGGTTGATTGCAACCCTCGCCGCTTCCTGGGCCAGCGGGACAATCACTGAGCCGGCGGGAAACGTTCTGCGCTCATGAGTAACTTCAACGTTGAATTCTGGCATCAGCCTGCCTTCAAAGGGACCCTCAGCCCATTTCACGTCAACAAAGCGATAACTCTCAATATCGATCGTGGTTGCCACTTTAGTAGTCTGAATCGTCAGGCCGTGTGCCTTCAAGACCTCAATCGCATTCGACCACTGGACAGGGACTATGTAGTAGAGCGGCGGCGCCACCGCAATCTTCACCTGAAAATCGTTATACATCGGCACGATCAGATCGAGTGGCTTGGTGCCAAAAATGACGCGCTGCGCTCCAGAAATGTCGCTCTTTTCCGTTTCGTACTCAACTGCTCTCAATTTGTAAGGAGTACTTTTGTCGCTTAACGCAAAATCGAGAGGATAACTGCGCGCGGGATCGTAGTTGCGACCGTCAGCCAAAGTCTTTTCTTCGGCTTCGCGAACGGCAGATAGCAGACTCTTTGTGTCGCGGCTGACCTCCGCCAAAGTGAATCGCAGGAAGTCGTAAGTGCCGATAACACGCGGCCGATATGGCTTCAACATGTGCGTCTCGATCAGAATCCCTGGCCGATTTCTTAATGGAGTGTACCCAGTCGAGAAGCGCGGGCTCAGAGATGCATCTCGAATGCCCTTCAGCAGATCACGATTGTCGCTGAACTCCAAATACCAGGAGACCACGTTCCCGGCGGCCTCGGTGGCCGGAGCCACGCGTTCGTCGATTACCTTCTTTTCCCAGGCAAGCAAACTCTCGGCAACCCCGGCGTGATGCTCATGGTGATAAGTGATGTTGTATTGGTAATCAGCGCCGTCAGTCACGTGGCAATCAATAAACAGGTCCGGCTTCCAATGATTCCATAAGGACAACCAGGCGCGCGTTTCCGGCGTGTCCGCTTTCATGTAATCACGATTGAGATTCTGATAGGTGCTGGTCGTGCGCCAACCCATCTCGGCAGGGCCGTTCTGGTTTATTCGGTTGTAAGGACTTACGCGCTCGTGACCGTCCGTGTTGTAAATCGGAATGAACAATACGACAAGGTCTTTAAGTAACCCCGGCTGCGTTTTTGTAATCGCTATATCTCGCAACAATGCCAGCCCGGCGTCCTTACCGTCAGGTTCGCCGGCATGAATGCATGCCTGGATGAGAATTACCGCTTTACCGGCGTGCCTGGCTTCTCTAGGCGTAAAGGTTCCGCCCTCAGTTGTGATCAGCAGCGGCAGTTCACGGCCTTCACCACTCTTACCAAAGCTCTGAAACTTTATTAGAGGCGACGCCTGATCGAGTCGCTTGGAATATTCAATGGTTTCGGCGTATCGAGGCGTCTCGCGATAGTCAGTTTTCTCGGCGTATGTGAGCCATTCGGCCGGGACCTTGGCGTTCGGTTGTTGTGACATTGTGGTAGTAGGAGAAAGTATCAGCAGAGCGAACGAAATAAAAGCGCGGAAAGACCGGGAACGCGGCATCATAGGTTTTTTTGACAAGAACGACATTGCGTACGCCGTCGCGCGTTGAGCGTGCCGCAGTCTACACAGCGAATGTACATCGTGCGCGCAAACCAGGCAGTGATGATCGCACTCAAGCCGAGTATTCCGACCAGCACAACCAGGTTAAGCAGCAGATCTCTCAAACTTTGTATTTCTCCCGACTCAAGTTTTAACCCTTCGTGCGATCGGCAGCAAGCCAGTGATGCGAACAGGGAACAAGACTCTCCGTTGAGGAAATCAGCAGAGCTATGTTAGAGTCGCGTCAACCAGCAAGTAGGACAGACTTTCTCGTCTGTCCTATTTTAACAATGGCTTAGCGAAACTCGAGATGGGCAGGATTCCTGCCTTATATAACGGCACGACATAAAAAGTATGTTTGATATTGTAGAAAAGCATCGTCCAATGTCAGAAGGCGACGGCAAGGCAGCGCGCAAGAAGAGACCGCGAATCCTTGCGATTACCACCGACTGCTGCACCGGATGCGCCGGCTCACCGGCCTGCATCGAGTATTGTCCGATCGAAGCGTGCATGTTCTGGGTGCCGGATGAAGATCATCCGCCATTCGGACGAATCGAAGTTGATCCGTATCTTTGTATTGGCTGCCAGAAGTGCATCAGTAAAGGACCGGATGGCGCATTCCTCGATGGTTGTCCATGGGATGCCATCGAGATGGTGCCAACTGATGATTGGGAAGCCGTGCACGGAATTACGTTGCCGGATCTTCCGCCCGCACCGCCCGCCGCTTAATAGTCCTGCGATACCGTGTCAGGAAAATTAGCCGCAGATCCCCGCGGATTAAGGCGGATCCAAAAAGCTGAAACCTTCCAATTGCATTTTGCTTTATCCGAATTCGCGTTCATCTGCGAAAATCCGCGGCTTATTTCCTTCCGTGCTATTAGGGCCCCCTGTTGTTTCTGCTGTTCACTCAACCGCTCGAAACGCGCGCCGGGATGCCAGCGCGGCAAGCACATAGCAAGCGCTGCCCATCAACATTGCAGCCTGGAAACCACTCATCAAAGCAACGAACACGGTCGTGACAGAGCCGATGACTGACATGATGCCGTTTAGTCCCCAATAAAACGGGGGCGCCGGAAGGGATCCGTGGCCCGTCTCGCGCAGGCCACGCGGGAAAGGCATACCCATCCCGAGGCCTAAGGGTGCGATAAGCAGCATGGCGATTCCAATGCGCGCCCAGAGTGGAAGCGGCAGCAGTAACGGCACCAGCTTCGGTAACGCCAGAGCTTCAACGGCGCCGATCGCAGCGACGGCGAAACAGGCAGTGCTCATCGACACGCGAGAACTCAACGCGCTCCCAATTCCCCCCATCGCCAGCAGCGTGAAAAGCAACACCGAGAGCGTGAAGATTGGATGTCCGACCAGCAGTGTCAGATTCTGCAACAGCGCTAGTTCGACGGCGATAAAACCAAAGCCCAGCGCCGAGAAGTAAACTAACGAGCCGGCATAGGGCCCAATGGTCACGCGCCGCGGTCGACCAAGTGTCGCAAAGAGAGCGAGCATGCCGACGCTGGGGCCGAGCAACCATTTAAGAAGCGGCTCGGCAATCGCTGCGGGCATCCGGAACGGGCGCTCAATCGCGAAATAGAATGGGCTGTCGTCCCAAACAGGACTCACAAAACGTGGTGACTCAGCTTCGTATTGGGCCAGGGTTTTTCTTCCCGCCAGCACATCTCCAATCAACTGCGGCGCAGTGCCTCCCGGTAAGATGACAGCCTTTGCCTGTGTCCACTTTTGAGAAATCTCCGCGGTCTCTGCTTCAGTAAATGGACGCTTGCGCAGCATGAACAGCATCTGTTTGGGTTCATTCGGCGCGCTTTGCGCTTCAAGCAATGCGACTACTCGTTTTCCGGCCGCGTCTGCTCCAAGCGCTGCTACCGAGTTCGTTACCAGCCGAGGAATATCCGTTTCCCAACGCAGGACCACCAGGATTCCGTTGTCACTGAGATGGTCGTAATAAGCGCGAAAGGCTTCGGTGGTGTACAGATAGTTTTCCGAAAGCGACAGACCGCCTGACGCTACCGAGGCCCACGAATCAACGAACCCCATAAAGATGATGTCAAACTTTCGATCCGTGCGGCTGATGAAGTTTCGCCCTTCACTCTGAATTGTCTGCACGTCGGGCCGGTCGTAAATATTGCCTGCACGCGCGCCGTAGCTGCGCACGAATTTGAGCATTAGCGGGTTTAACTCGACGGCCGTCACCTTACGGCTGCCGGACGAAAGGGCAGAGACCACATCTGCACCGCCACCGGGGCCGATAACGAGTGTCTCCGCATTCGGCGTCAGCCGAAACGGAAGCGCCCGGTAAGAGTCGCGCAGATCAGTTGCATGCTCGATGAGGCCATCCCACTCGTAAATACTGGTCCAGGCATCCGAGTCGATATAGAGCCGCGCAACGTGCCCCGGCGCCACTCCTTCCACAGCGTCGATTCGCGAGTAAGCGTTCCACCCGGTTTGAACAATCCGCGCCTTCGGGTTTGCATCCATCTGGTTGCGCATGGCTTTCGTCGTGCCCGGTACGACCCGAAACGTCCCAAACTTTACAGCCGAAAACACGGCAACCGCAGTCAGAACAATACCGGCCACGCCCACGAGACGAATAGCGCGGGGCAGTAGTCCAACTCCGGCGGGTCTGCTATCGGGCGCGGCTGTCGATAGAGAAGGCTCGCGTACAAATGACAGGCAGACGGCCGCAATTGCGGGCGCAATCGTCGCCGCTAATAGAGCTGCCTCGCCACCAAGCGCGAACAGCAGCACGGTCACTAAGACTGCGCCCAATGCGGCACCGACCAGGTCCGCGAAGTAAAGCGAACCAGAAGAGGCTCGATTTAGATCAAACACGATCGACAGCGCCATGCCTGCTAAAAAGAACGGGAGCAGCGGAGCCAGAAAGTACAGCGGCAGTCTCTCAAGCTCGAACGGAAACCGAACCAGTAGCCACAGACAAAGCGGAATCGCTGCAGCGTAAAGCAGAGTCACGAGGGCCGCCGTGTTAAGCGTTAGCCGTCGAGTCCGCTTCAGCAGGTGGACAGTGAAGCCTCCAAGGCCCCAGCCAAGTAACGCCACGGAAATAGCCACGAAAGCGAAGTGGTACCAGATGCTGGCAGAATAGATGCGAGTAAGTCCGACCTCGAGGATCAGACCAGATAGAGTGATTAGAAAGACGCTGAGATGTTTAAGCTTGGGGGACATCAGTTAAGTCTATACGAGCGGAAGTATTAAGCCGCACGGTCACAAGAGGAATTCACTGGGCGGCTTCTGCACACTTCGCTACTCATTCCTTCCTTCATATTTTGATTCAGAAACTTTCGACTGCAATCGATGACTGCGTCCAGCTTAATGCCAGCCGCGTTTTTTTACTTCAAGCACCTGACGAACGAAACAGTTACTTCTTTTCTCCGCCGCGATTCCTGATGGCGTTTGCTGTCAGCCTCGCCTGTTGTTTCAGGCGATCACTTACCGGCTCTGCGCCGCTGGCATAACGCTCGCTTAGGCCAAGGTCCTCTGGCTGGCCTACCACGGAAAGCCCGCGCAATGCCTCCCAAATGCTTTGCTCGTCAGACTTCAACGTCAACACCGCATCCCCTTTTGTCAGGCTGGAGCCGTTTGCCACCAGCAGCTGATCAACTTTCCCGATTAGCGGTGAACGCAGTTCCACGACTTCGTTGTTTTGTTGCTGAATGCGACCCAGCAACGCACCACGACTAATTTGTGCACCGCTCGCTAAGCTGCTTTGCAGTGTGCCTGTAGCCGGAGCAGTGACTGTGAAGGGTCGCAACATGGAAAGTAGCTCGATGCGGCCACTGGGGTCGTTAAACCTTACAAGCGCCAACGCCGCGTTACGCCGGACGATTGGCTCGGGATCAGCTAACAGATCCTTAAGGCTGTTATGAAATTCCTCCGAGGCATTGTCCGAGCCCATCAGCCAGGCGACAGTCAGACGAAACTCCGTTTCCGGACTAACGGCAAGCCTTACGATTTGCGGATACCACTGTTTCGCAGACGGATCGCCGCGTTCAATTCGTTGTTGAATTTGCACCAGCGCGTGTTGCACATGTCGCGGATGTTTCTCATCAACCAGGTACTTCGAAATATCGACATCAGAAAGACCACGCCCGAACCAGGTGAAGTACCAGGTCAGAAACGAAGCGACTACAAAGAGCATGGCCAGAATCAGGATCGGGCCAGACGCACGAACGCGCTTCACCGCCGGCGGTTCAATCGCTGTTTCCGGATTGTTCACGTTCTCAACCATCGTCTGCTTGTAGGTCGATCCGCTAGCTTCCGCGTGTAGTTGTTTAGTGTCACAATCGCCTCTGGCCTCAAACGGCACCAGCAAACAAATACGGAATTTCTGCTTCCGTCAAGAACCTTACCATTTGCTGGTAGTCAGAAAAATCTTCAATCACGTGCCTTGCTCCCGCTCGCTGAAGCCTCGTTGCCGATTCCCCACAGCCAACACCCAGAAAAGCAAAGTTAAGACGACCGGCAGTGCGCAAATCCCATAGTCCATCACCAATGCTCACAATTTTTTCAAAGCAGCTCACCTCATACTGCTCCAAAGACTGCGACAGCGCCGCCTTCAAAATGTCTTCCCTCGATAATCCATCTTCAGCAAAGGCGGCTGGTATTCCTTCAGCATCAATGTTCGCCGCTTTCAACTTCAACAGAGCAGATTCGCGCCAACAACCGGTGGCAATTGCAACAGCCCAATCGGAATCTAGTCTCAACATACTTACGGCTAACGAAGCGCCCGCCACTTCAGCAAAGCTCGACGAATCAGATTGGTACTGCGCAGCAAGCCTATTGACGAAGCAGCTCTTGAATTTGTCCAACTCCGCCTGTTTTGGATTACGACCGAACCTCTCCTGAAAAATATGTGCCGTAATTCCGGAGTCAGTTGTATGCGGGTAAGCCGCCCAATCGGAGTCTATGTCGGTAATGGCATGAGCCTCAGAAAAAGCCTGGACGAAACATTCCTCGTCAACGCTGTTTGTGTTAGTCAACGTGCCATCAATATCGAAAATCGCCAGCTTCATGTTTCGTCCAATTTTCGTAGGTCAGTGTCGGTCAAAGTTCATGGACGACTAAACGTTACCCGAGTGGAAGCAGCGGAGCCAGACTGCAATTGTTACGAATAATAAATCTGGTAAAGCATCAGGTAGACAATTACGCCGGTTACCGAGACATACAGCCAAAGCGGCAGCGTCCACCGTGCAATCCTGCGGTGCCTGATGAAATCTCCACGTGCTGCCCGGTAAAGAGTGACGAGAATCAACGGCACGATAACGACGGCGAGAATCGTGTGTGTTGTCAGGATTATGAAATACAACGGGCGCACCAGGCCCTGGCCGGAAAATCTGGTTGCGCCGTGATAGTAATGATAAGTGAGATAGGAAACCAGGAATAGCGTTGAAGTAAGTACTGCCGTGACCTGGCAATTTCGGTGAGCCTGAATGCGACCGCGACGAATGAACCGGAAACCTGCGAGCAGCAACAGCGCGCTCGTTGAATTCAAAACAGCGTTGAGATGGGGAAGATATGGTATGTATTCAGGCATTTAATAACGCAGTGATGAGTAATGAGTAATGAGTGATGAGTGATGAGTGATGAGTAATAATGGGCTTCGGACTTCCGGCTTTTGCTCATCACTCATCACTCATGACTCATTTCTTGCTTGTTTCTTTCCGTTCTCAGTCAGCGAATAGAAGTCGTTCCCTTCTTCCTGGAGCAACCCTTCCTTCACCAATCGCTCTACTGCGTCGAACACGGCGGTGCGTGCTTCAGGGTCGTTCTCGCCGACCTCAAATAGAGTGTGCAGATCAAGCTTCTCCCTCTTCCAAAGTTCAAAGCTTCTCAAAACGCGATGGTCGATTTCATTCACGGCGGGATTAACGAACCAGCTTCGAGGCTACGACTGTTTCTGCTTCATGTTAGCCATCATCGATTTCACGTCGGGAGGTACTGCGCGGCCCTTTGCATCGAGTAACGGTGCGGATTGCGGAAGCGCGCGCCCACCCGCATCGACCGACGCTGCTTTGAGGGCCCGACGCTTTTGAAAAGGAATCGGCAGCCGGCCTTCGTCTTTGAGATAGAGCAAGGGATTGACGGCAAACATCAGAGCCATCAACATGCAGACCATGGTAACGAATAGATTGTCGGTGGTCAGAAAACTCGCGGAGAGCAACGCATTCAAGACCGCCAGCGCTACAAAGCCAAGCGCGGCAATTATGCATACCAGGTTAAGTAGGGTTGCTTCACGCTTCATAAATCCTGTCTCGCTCATTTCCATTGTCGATAATTTCGAGGCAACTCCTTTGGAGTGCGGTGACCTGTCACCGCTTTGTCCGGTCGCGACCTGTCGCGGCCATGATTAGCTTGAGACGATTGCAAGAACGTCAAGCCGCCCTGGGTGAAGCGGGGTCTCCGGCCGGGCAGCCCGGCTGGGGTGCTTGTCAGGTCACCGCACTCCAAGGAGTTGCCTCCAGCTAAGCTCACGTCAGTGTTTGGCTTTGCCTGCCGGCGCCTTTCGTTCAGACATCTCTTCGTAACCGCATCTTTCACACTGCCAGATCGGGTAGGCTGCAGTCGGATCTGCCGCATTCTGATAGACCGCGCGATCGGAAGGGATTATTTTCCCGCCGCAGCGCGGACAAACTCTGCCGCGCGTGGTTCGTTTTTCGACGTCGATCCGTAGAAGATTCTCCTCGGCCATAAGGTCACTCGTCTTACTCAGGGTTCAGTTGGCGCTATCGGCTGCGCGACCGGCGGCGGAGCAGCCTTAATCTCGAATGAATCGAAGAAGCGCTTCACTTCCGCGTTTTTTTCATCTCCGCCCAGGACCATCAGAACGTAGTTGCGTGGATTTGCATCGAACGCGCGCAGTAGCCCGCTCGTCTCTCCGATAGAAAGGATGTACTGCCGGCCGATGGAGGTGCCCTTCAATTTAAGATCCCGGTCAGCTTGAAGGTCAAACTTCATTCCGGATGACGCAGTTAGGGACCTCGCGAAGCCTTCCTTAAATCCTTCCATGAATTTGTCGAATCTGGCCGCTGGTGAAAGTACGCCTGACAAATCCGGAAACTCCTGCATTATAACCATGTAAAGCATTCGATTCGCCTCATCATTGATCGTATAGAGGCGCATCTTATAAGTGTTCTGCTCAAACGCGGTTCGGTCTGTCTGCTCTTCCGGCTTCATGGGAAGCTGGACAGAGAAGCCCTCATCAGGCGGACTCATGACGATCCAGTCGCCTGTTTTGTAGACGGGCGAGGCAACGGCGGGTACGACCAAAAAGGCGAGCAGCAAAAGCCGTCCGATTAACTGGTGTCGGCCTCTCAAGATTTCTCGTCTCCCTGGTTTTCGTCGTCCGCTGTCTTGTGGCGTTTCAGGGCTACAAAGATTGAGCAGAATATCGTTACCGGTGGAATCAAAAGCACCAGCACGCCGATGTTGAAGTTTCTGACAAAGAAGGCGTTGCTCGAACCCGCCAACGCTGACCGGCACATCGAACACTGCCCCAACGCCGTCGTACTGAACAGCAGTAAGAACGCGAGAGTCACAACCAACAAGAGTAGTGGTTTTAGTTGCATACGAGAGCCCATCAATGTTCCGGCGCCTCGGCGGCCGGCGGCGGCGGCTGTTCCTTAAACTGATACCGTAACCCAGCCGATCTGAAGCTATCGGGGAAAAACACAAACAGCAGACAGATACAGACTACCAGCATTGGCACGATGGTCAGGATCAAACTCAAGCGTTCAAACTTCATGTGCATGAAGTAGGCCACAATCAGCGCCGCCTTGATAATTGAAAGACCAAGCAGAATCGTTAACATGAAATGGATCGGCATAGGCTTGTAAGCAAGGCCGATCTCAATCAGCGTCAACAAAAGCAGCCAGACCCAAATTGACGTAAACAGTTTGTTACTGCCGGCGAAATGCTCTTCTGCGTGTGCGCTCATTCTTCTTCGACTCCTCTGCTTAAGGTTCAGCGAGCGAATTACCTGGCTAAATGACCACCAACGTCTACTGACAGGATGTAGATCAGCGGGAACACAAACATCCAGACCAGATCGACAAAGTGCCAGTAGAGGCCGCTGATTTCAACGTCTTCGTGATTCACCTTCTTTATGCGGGCGGATACTACTGCCAAATAAACCAACCCAGTGGCGACGTGGAACATGTGCAAGCCTGTGATAGTGAAGAAGGTTGCGCCAAACAGCGGTGACGGCAAGCTTCCGTCAGAAGTCGTGAAGGTCGTTACCCAGTGTTCCGGCAAAACAAAAGGCCGCAGTCCTTCCCCGATCAAGTGGTTCCATTCGATAAGGTGGAGCACAACGAACGCAGCACCGAAAAACATCGTTGCCAGAATCCATTTGCGCGCGCGTGACTTGTCTCCGCGGCTGGAGGCCGAGACGCCAAAGACCATCGTCAGACTCGACGAGAGCAGACAAAAGGTCATGACTGACGAAAAGACGATGCTCGGGTAAAACGGAAACGGCGTTGGCCAAACGTTCGAAGCGCGCAGATAGCTGTAGCCAATCAAGAGCGCCGAGAAGGTCAAGGAGTCGGAAACAATGAACAACCACATCCCGAGCTTGCGATGACCGACACGATAGGGGTGCACACCCCCGCCCCAGTCTTCCGCCGGAAAATGTACTGCGCGTGCTTCAGTACTCACCTGTCACCTCCAAAAGAATAAAGTTTGAGCTGCACCTACCGCACATAAAACAGCAGCACGAATAGGTAGAGCCACAAAAAGTCCATGAAGTGCCAATACACAGTCACCGCGTCGGCTTTGGCCTGTGCCTTCGTCACAGCCGAGTTGTCTTCCTGCGGTGCCCGACTCCGCAGCGAGAGGTAGGCCAGCGCTCCCAGTCCTCCCAGCAAATGCACTCCGTGTGCGGCAGTTAATAGATAAAAGAACGAGCTATGCGGATTGCTGGCCACATAGACTCCCAGCCTCGCAAGTTGCCGCCAGGCGATCAGTTGCGAAACCAAAAAGCCAACTCCTAAAACCACTGTCAAAAGCAACCAGGGCTTATAGGCACTACTGGCCGCGTGCCTTAACTTGCGGCGCGCAGTTTCCAGAGTACCGCTACTGATGAGAATCAGGGCCGAACTCAACAACAGAATCCGCGGCATCGCGAGGGGTTGCCAATCGCTGGAGGACGCGGCGCGTACGATATAGGCGCTACTCAACGCCGTAAACAACATCAGGATCGAGGCCAGCGCCACCCAAATCCCGAGGCGATAGCGGTTCGCATCCGAGGCCGGCAAATATTGTTTGTTAATTTCTACTACCATAATCAGTGTCACTTCAAAATCAGCAGGAGCAGGAAGAGCCAGATCCACAGACCGTCCATCGTGTGCCAGTAAAGCGACATCAATCCTGCCGAGGTCGCTTTCGGCATGCCCTTCCTTTTTCCCTTGCGTCGCGCGCGAATTGCCAGATACGAAAGCCCTGCAATACCAACCAACAGGTGCACGCCGTGGACTGCGGTAAAAAGATAGAAGAACGTGCGATGCGGATGGCTGGCAAAATAGACACCCTGCAAGGCGAGTTCCCGCCACCCCATCAACTGTGCTGTCAGGAAAAACAGGCCGAGGACGAGGGTCACAATAGTCCATCCCCGGTATCTGGTTTCATTCTCGCGCTTCAAAGAACGTTTCGCAGTTTCGATTGTGATACTGCTCAGGACGATGATGCCGGTACTCAGAAAGAACATGCGCGGCATCGCAACTCGACGTTGTTCGCTGTCAAATGACAGGATAACGTAAGCGCTCGACAAAGCCGCGAACATCATCACAATCGCAGCGATAACCACCCACATCGTTACGCGATAAGCTGCCGGGGAAAGACCTCGCCGCGGGTCTCGCCTGCCACCATCGCTGCCGTTTCCTTTCGGACCTTTGCCATTTGGTCCCGGAAACTTTGAACCCCCATCCGACCTTGTTTCTCTTTTCTCAGCGGTCTTAGTGCTTGTGACCGTTGTGGCCATTACCGCTTACCCCTTCACTTCCTGCATTGCTTGCGTCGGGTTCAGTCTGCATTACGTAGTCGTTAGGTGCTCCGGGTACCGCAAACTCATATGGGCCCCGGTAAACAACCGGCAGCACGCCCCCAAAATTATCGTGCACCGGCGGGCTTGCGGTAGTCCACTCGAGCGTGGTCGCTTCCCACGGATTATCACCAGCCTTCTTCCCCTTGAATATGCTCCAAATGAGATTAAAGTAAAAAACAAGCTGGACGAGCGCCGTAATAATCGCGGCGATGGAAACGAAGATCACCAACGGGTGAAGCGAGTCAAGAAATCTGTATTCCGTAAACTGAGAGTAGCGTCGCGGCATGCCAACCATTCCCATCGTGTGCATGGGCACGAAGATGCAGTAGACACCGATAAACGTTATCCAGAAATGAAACTTGCCCAACCGCTCGCTCATAAGGCGCCCAAACATTTTCGGGAACCAGAAATAAATTGCGGCAAACATGCCAAAGATCGAGGCTACGCCCATCACCAGGTGGAAGTGCGCCGGCACGAAGTAAGTATCGTGCATTGGCAGGTCGAGCGAAGTTTGACCGAGCACTAATCCGGTGATTCCGCCCGCGACAAATAGCGACACGAAGCCAATGGCAAACAGCATGGGCGTAGTGAAGCGAATCCTCGCGCCCCACAAGGTGCCAAGCCAATTGAATGTTTTGACCGCGGAAGGAACGCCGATCGACAAGGTCAGGATCGAGAAGGTCATTGCTGAGTAGGGGCTCATGCCGCTGATGAACATGTGGTGGCCCCACACGAAGAACCCAAGCAAGCCAATCGCAAAGATCGCAAATACCATGGCGCGATAACCAAAGATAGGCTTGCGCGCGAAGGTCGACAGAATGTGCGAGGTCGCACCCATGCCGGGAAGAATTGCGATGTAAACTTCAGGATGGCCAAAGAACCAGAATAGATGTTGCCAGAGAATTGGCGAGCCGCCGGTGTGATTCGTCATTACCGACGAACCGAATACCAACCCACCCGGAATAAAGAAACTCGTGCCGACGGTGCGGTCAAGCAGGAGGAGTATCCCGCCGCCAAGCAGTACCGGAAATGAAAGCAGCGCCAGCACCGCAGTGGTGAACCAGGCCCAGCAGGTCAGCGGCATGCGCATCAAGGTCATGCCGCGTGTGCGCATATTGAGCAGAGTGGTAATGAAGTTGAGCGCTCCGAGCAATGAGCCAATACAAAAGATCGCTATGCTGACGATCCAAAGATTCATTCCCGCGCCCTGTCCGGGGCCGGCTGCCACGCCAACGGCGCTTAAGGGCGCATATCCAGTCCAGCCTCCAATCGGTCCTACGGTCGAACCGCTGCCGCCACCCAGCCAGACTCCCAACGCGGAAGTGGCAATCGCGCTATTTCCCTCAACAAAGATCGCCGCGAGAATGACGATGAACCCAACAAACGTCACCCAAAAGGACATCATGTTCAGGAACGGGAAGGCCATGTCTTCGGCGCCGATTTGTATTGGCAGGAAATAGTTACCAAAACCTCCTTGAGGCGCGGTAGTAAGGACGAAGAAAACCATGATCGTCCCGTGCATGGTTACGAGTGACAGGTAGAACTCGGCACTCATGATGCCGCCCGGCGCACCGGTCGGAAAAAGTGTTCCGAGGATCGACCAGCTCGTACCCGGCCACGAAAGATTGAGGCGCATCAGCACCGACATCGTCACACCCACGACCACGGCAGCCAGCGCGAGGATGATGTACTGGATGCCGATTACTTTGTGATCCAGGCTGAAGATGTACTTACGAATGAAGCTCGTGGGCGCCTCGTGACGATGCACTGCTTCGTGCGTTTCAGATGACATCTCTGATTCTCCTAGTGGTTGGGCCGAATCAACGATCTAAGACCGTTTTCGCCGTAGGGCAGACATTCCTGTCTGTCCATCGAATCCTGGACAGACAGGAATGTCCGTCCTACTACTGCTGATAAGCAGGCAATTGATATTTCGCCAACAGTTCCGTCACACGAGTTTGAAACTGATCCTGCGGCAGAGCCATTAGAGCGTCGAGCTCAGCCGTCGGCAGCACCAGCATGAAACTCTTCATTCGGTAGTGGAACTGGCCACAAAGCTCTGCGCAAGCCAGTTCATACTTGCCGGGCCGGTTGGCCGTGAAGTGAACACGAATATTCATTCCGGGAACCAGGTCCTGCTTGAATCTAAGCTGCGGCACCCAGAAGTTGTGAATCACGTCTCTTGAGCGAAGCATCAATTCGACGGGGCGCCCCTCGGGAATAACGATCACCGGGTGCATCAGGTCGTCTTTCGCGTTTGGATCGCTCTCGTCCAGACCAATATAGTTAGCAACCGAATCGTCGATCAGATTTGGATCCGTTCGTCCAAAGGCGCCGTCCTTGCCGGCGTAGTGGAAGTTCCATTGAAACTGCTGCGCTACCACCTCAACCTGATAGGACCCCGCCGGGGCTTTGTTAAAGTGGAGCGAAGCCCACACGCTTTGGCCCATGACCGCGAGGCCGATAAAAATGACGGCCGTCACTACAGTCCACACGACCTCCAGTCGATTGCTGCCGTGCGTGTACACGGCGCGATCGGTCGGACCACGGTCTCGATATTTCCAGACCACATAGCCAAGACCAACCTGGGCCGCAGTGAAAGCAATGCCCACGACAATGATGGTCAGCACAAACTGACGATCCAGCGCGGGAGCGTGAGAAGAGATGGCTTCAGGAAACCACCACTTCTTCACGAAAAAGAGGCTCACTGAACCCAGAGTCAGGATCCAGATAATAACCGCAAGAACTCGTCCCATCGGTTAGGCTCCTTAGTAAATAGTGAATCGTAAATCGTAAATAGTTTAAGAGCTTTCAGGTAAACCGTGAGTAGTAGCTAGGCGAATCTGCTGCTAAGACTTAGATCGAGCAACACTGACGCGCGATCTATTTACGATTTACTATTTACGATTTACTCGTCACCGATCTAAAACCATCAGAATGAACAGAAGCGGCAGATAGATTACCGACGCCAGGAGCAGCCGCCGCGCCTCTTGTCTCGACTTCGAAAAGGCCGCGCGAACACTGCTGCAGAGAAAGAGCAGTCCCAAAACAATCGCGCCGAAGAAATAAACTCTACCGGAAATGCCGAGCGCTGTGGGCAGCAGACTTACCGGTACCAGGAGCACGGTGTAGACGACAATTTGCTGCGCGGTAACGCGGCCATCAGGTTCCACCACCGGCAACATGAGGATTCCCGCACGGCTGTAATCCTCGCGATACATC
>JBOGOP010000048.1:0-25541 GCA_050747225.1 Pyrinomonadaceae bacterium | reverse complement strand
CATTAACACTTGAATTGATCATCCAACGCGCTTTGATTTTGACGTTGGACCAGGTCGCTACCGCTCCCAGTTCCGTATTTGTCGACCCACGGCAACATTAACAAAGTTCACCTTGTCGTGAAGGGAGGCTTACAATGCTTCCGTTCTAAAAGCTCTGGCCCATAAGCGGTTGCGAACATTGTCGCGATCTTCGTTGTCCTGCGGAGGTGAACATGCCAGTACAGGATCTCAAAAAACTTCTGGAGAGAATCCATCTCAGGCTTGATGAAAGCCTGGTTGGTATCGGGGCGCAGGTTACAGACTTAGCCGCAGCTGACCTCGCAGAGTTGCTCAATGAGTTGACCCTGGTTGAAGCGGCAACGGTCGTCTCGATGTTGCCGGTAGCCAGGGCGATCGAAGTTTGCGACCAACCAACCATGCGCCGGCGCGCGGCAATCCTGGAACACTTGGATCCGGGGCGAGCTGCCGAGATACTGGCCGGCCTCTCCGCCGACGAACGCACCGACATAGTCCAGAAAATGGGCCTGCACGAGCGCCATCGCACTGTCGCCAAGCTTAGCCCGGAGTTGCGGAAAGAGTTGGAGTCTCTCCTGAAGTATCCGCCGCACACCGCCGGCGGAATCATGACAACCGAGTTTGTTCAGCTCAATCCCGGATGGACGGTTGGCGAGGCTCTAAAGCATATCCGCGCTGTCGCCCGCGAGAAGGAATCAATTTATGCCTGCTATGTGCTTGAGCCTGAAACGGGACACCTGCTGGGATCCGTCTCACTGCGGGACTTGGTGATGGCTGAGCTTGACGCTCCAGTCGTACGGGTGATGCGGCGAAAGCCTGTCACGGTAGACGCAGAGGACGATCAGGAGGCGGTGGCACAGAAGATTGGTAAATACAACCTACTTGCCGTGCCGGTGCTGGAGAAAGACGGGAACGTTGTTGGCTTTGTAACTGTAGACGACGTCATCGACGTCCTGATCGAAGAACAAACAGAAGATATCATGCGTATGGCCGCGGTTGGTTCGGATGCACTCGATAAACCTTACTTTGATAATCCAATCCTGCGTGTTGTTCGCAAACGTATCGGCTGGCTGTTGTTGCTGTTTGTCGCCGGGACATTGACGAGCGCTGTCTTGCATCGTTTCGAAGACGAACTTGCGGCAGTTGTTGCGCTGGCCTTTTTCATCCCTTTGCTGATTGGCACCGGCGGCAATGCCGGAGCGCAGACTGTAATGACTGTCATTCGCAGCCTGGCGCTCGGCGAAGTCGGAGTGCGTCAGGCCTGGCGCGTAGTCTTGCGCGAAGCGACCACCGGAATGGTAGTTGGCGTGCTGGTTGGCACGGTAGCTTTCGGACAAGCGCTTTTGTGGCAAGCTCCCATGGCGCTTGCATTGACGGTGTCGGTAACGATGTTTGCGATCTGCGTTTGGTCTACTACTGTGGGATCGCTAATTCCGATTTTGGCAGATCGCTTTGGCGTCGATCCGGCTGTGCTTTCCGCGCCGTTAATTACCACGCTGGTCGATGCCACTGGACTTATCATCTACTTTTCGATCGCTAAACTTATTCTGCGAGTCTGAATAGTTAGAAAAACCGCCACGCCGGTGTTAAACGTTGAGTGCTCATCGATAGCGGGTTATTCTTTTACTTACCCCCTGTGCCCTGACGTTAAGGATCAAACCCGTCTCCCTTCATCCTTGCGACAGTGTTCCTCATTCAAAAGGGATTCGAGTGAGCGCAAAATCGCCAATAGAACAAACAGTTGAAAAACCGACGCGCCTGTCCCGTCGTGTGCTTCTGATTACGGAAGATTCCCACAGTCCACTTCGAAGCTTGCTTGAGTTGGCAGGGTTGGAAGTCGTGGGGGTGTGTGCTGGGGCCGCGGCGCTGGTCTCGCTTCAACGCGCGCGCCCACAACTAGTTATTGCGAGCATAGACGCTAAAGCAATCTCAATCCAGGAGTTGACACGAATGCTGGGCCAAAGCCATGATGGCACTCCTCTTATCGTAGTTGGCGCGGAGGCAGCAACGCTGAAACTAAGGCACGCCGCTCTGTCAGCCGGAGCAAACGACTACTTTCAAATACCGGATGAGTTTGAACTGCTTGTTATGCGCGCCAATCAATTGGTCAAACTCCGACAGACGTTGGAGCGATTGCGCGGCCAAGCTGACCTCGACCACTTAACCGGGCTCGCAAATCGTCGCCGATTTAGGGTGGCGCTGACTAATGAAGTTGAGCGCTGGCGACGCTACAGTGTGCCTTGCGCGCTGCTCATGCTTGACATCGATCATATGAAAGCAATTAACGACAAGTATGGCCATCCGACCGGCGACCTCGTCATCCGAGAGCTTGCCGGCACGCTCGCAAAAGTCTCTCGCGACAATGACACCGCCGCCAGGTTGGGCGGCGAAGAGTTTGCCCTGCTGTTTGCCGGAATCGACGGCACAAAAGCGGAACCAGCCGCCAGACGATTACTCAACGCCCTGGCTGAGCAACAAATAGAGGGTGTAGGAAACATTAGCGTGAGTATTGGCGTTGCTGCCTGCCCGGATCATGCAGACTCTGAGCGGGCGCTGTATGCAGCAAGTGATGAGGCGCTCTATGTCGCGAAGAATGAAGGGCGCAAAAGAGTCGCGGTAGCGCCGTTGATCGCGCAAAAAGCTAGAGGCGCCTGAGTACCGCTGTTCTGTGCGAACACGCCCGAGCCTTCAGGAACCCTTCCCGACTCGCGGCAATCATTCTGAACGTGCCTTCAGATTGACCCTTCACCTTGAACTAACCTCAAACTCCCAAGGCCCCACCAGCGATCTGTCGCCGCTATAGTCTTGTTCAGATCGTTCAACAAAAACCTCATTCATTGCGCCTGAAAGTCAGTGGCATACCGGATGATAAGTAACCAGCGCGCGTGGACCATTTGTGCACGCGTTACTAAAGGAGAACAACATGCGAATCATCTGTGATCACTGTGAACGCCAAATCTCCGGGACAGTGAAGGTACTGGCAGGAACTTTAAACCTCCATCCCGATTGCATGACGGAGCTCGGTAAGGGACCAAACCATAGACCAGTCGCAGACTCGTGGCAGCGTCAGGACGCTTCAGTCGCACTGGTGGAGCGAAATGTGTTGCACCCAGCGTTTGATGCGAGCTGAGAGAAACTCGCCAGGATTGTCTCCTATTCAGACTGGTGCCCTCCTTCCTCCTCACGCAGATCAATTTCAACGGTTAGTGAGCCAATAGAATGTACTTTTCCGCAATCAATGGCATCTTGAGTTTTACTGCTGCGCTCGTACTTCACGAGATGGGGCACTTTTTTGCGGCTCGCGCAGCCCGCGTTCCGGTAACCCAGGCTGGATTCGGATGGGGCCCGAAGCTTTTTGAGTTGCGCATCAATGAGGTTGATTATCAACTTCGTCTCTTGCCGCTCGGCGCATACATCCGAATGGACATGTCGGTTTTGCAGAAGCGCCCGCTATTCCAACAATTGTTCGTGCTGCTCGCCGGCATTGCAGTGAATCTCATTCTCGCTGCCGCAGCCTGGGGCACTTTCTTTGGTGCTCTCAATCTGGTGTTAGCGCTGGCGAATCTCTTTCCGTTGTACCAACAGGACGGATGGAAAAGCGGAATGGTGATCTTCCGTCGCCTGCTTAGGCGGCGCAGTCCTCTCGTGGAATGGTCCTTCACACTCTCTGCCGGGCTTGTGGGTTTACTCGTGCTTATACGCCTTCTTTGTTTCTAGCCATTCCTCTTCTCACCTTCTGTCAGTCCCTTAGGGACAAAATATTTCCAGGTCGCGAGTTGCAAAACCTCGCTTAAGCTCCAGCGGAGCTAAAACGTTCAATGGCTTCCATGAACATTTCGCTCTGCTGGAGCTTCGGTTTTTGCTCGCTATTAGCTGTAGACGTCCCGCATCTCCGGAGCTAGGGCGCGACAATGAGTCCCTACCGAGAGGATTGGGCAATGCCACTGGAAACGGGTGCGCCGGTGTGCCTCCTTGTGATACTTTGTCCCCTCCCAGCCCAGGCCGACAGACCATCCCGTCTGTCGCAATGCGTTCATGACAGGCAAGAACCGACTGTCTTAAGTCTGAAATCGAGTCTCCAGAGGACCCTATGAAGATGATTCATCTGATCAAAACAGCCCCGCGCACAAGTGCGTCATCGCTGCTCTTACTTGTTCTGGCTTTGCTTCTCGTGGTTTGCAGTTCAGGCGCTGGCATAGCCCAGACCGAAAACAAACTGGATGACACCTTCCTGAAGAATCTTCAGTTTCGCGCGATCGGCCCGGCCATCATGGGCGGCCGTATTGACGATATAGCTGTCGTCGAAAGTAATCCCAGCACTTACTACGTAGGCACCGCCACCGGAGGCGTTTGGAAAACTGTCAACAACGGCACGACCTTCGATCCAATCTTTGACGAGCAGGGATCAACTTCAATCGGTGACATCGCCATTGCTCCTTCCGACCCAAGCATTATTTGGGTGGGCACCGGCGAGCCAAACAACCGGCAAAGCTCATCCTGGGGCGACGGAATTTATCGCTCATTAGACTCCGGTAAGACGTGGACAAACATGGGACTGCGCGACTCCAGGCATATTGGCCGCGTAGTTATCGATTCGAGCAATCCAAACGTTGTTTACGCGGCGGTGCTGGGTCACCTGTGGGGACCAAACAAAGAACGCGGCGTATTCAAGACGACTGACGGCGGCAAGACCTGGAACAATGTGCTCTTCATCAACGAAGACACCGGCGTAATCGATCTCGCCATGGATCCGGCGAGTCCATTGACGCTATACGCCGCCGCTTACCAACGGCGACGCACGCCCTGGGGATTCAGCGGTGGCGGGACCAGCAGTGCGATCTACAAGACCATCGACGGCGGCGCCACCTGGAACAAGTTGACGAAAGGTTTGCCTGAAGGAATAACGGGCCGCATAGGTTTGGACATTTACCGGCGCGATCCAAACATCATTTACGCGCTGGTGGAAAACGCCAAGGGCGGAGCGTTTCGTTCCGATGATCGCGGCGAGACCTGGCGCAAGCTGAGCGACGTGAATTCGCGTCCGATGTACTACAGCCAGATCCGCATCGATCCAAACAACGATCAGCGAATTTGGCAGCTGGCAGCGAACATGTTCAACTCCGACGACGGCGGCAAAACGTGGATCCAAAATCTGGTGCAGCGTATTCACGGTGACTTCCACGCGCTATGGATCGATCCAGCAAACTCAAATCATGTGCTGGCTGGCTCCGATGGTGGCATGCATGCTTCCTACGATCGCGGGCGCACCTGGGATTTCATCAACACGATTCCCCTCGGGCAGTTTTACGAAGTCTCTATGGATAACCAGAAGCCTTTTTGGGTTTACGGCGGCTTGCAGGATAACGGCAGTTGGTCGGGACCGAGCGGCACACTCAACCAGGAAGGCATCACTAACGATGATTGGTTTCGCACCGGCGGTGGCGACGGTTTCTACTCGGTCGTCGACCCAACCGACCCGAGCATCATATATGTTGAATCTCAAAACGGCAGCGTCTCAAGGCTGGAGTTGAAAACCGGTGAACGCAAATCCATCAGGCCGGAAGCGCGACCCGGAGAGAAGCGTTATCGCTTCGACTGGAACTCGCCGATCGTCATCTCGCCTCACAACAGCCGCACGATCTACTTTGCCGGTAATCGCGTCTTCAGATCTACTGACCGCGGTAATACCTGGACCTGGAGCGATGATCTAACGAAGGATCAGGACCGCGAGAAGCTGCCCATCATGGGCGCGCTACCCGGCAAGGAAACGCTTTCGCGTCACGATGGCGTGGAAACGTTTGGCCAGATAGTGACGCTGGCCGAGTCGCCGATGAAGGAAGGTCTGCTCTACGCGGGGACGGATGATGGCAATCTGCAAGTCTCGCGCGATAGCGGGAAGACCTGGAAAAACATCACTGACAAAGTGCCCGGCGTCCCAAAAAATACTTACGTCAGTCGCGTTGTTCCTTCGCGTTATGCTGAAGGTATGGCCTATCTCACGCTCGATGGTCACCGCGCCGATGACTACAACACTTACATGTTCGTCACGACGGACTACGGCGAATCATGGAAGGCCATTAAATCGAACATACCTGCGGGTGTGACCGCACGCGTTATTCGCGAGCATCCGCGCAATCAGAACCTGCTGTTTCTGGGAACTGAATTCGGCGCTTACGTTTCATTTGATCGCGGCGGCAGGTGGACGCGTTTGAAGGGAAATCTGCCTTTGGTGCGCATCGACGATATTCAAATTCACCCGCGCGACAATGCGCTCGTGTTGGCGACGCATGGGCGATCGATTTGGGTACTCGACGATTTGAGCCCTCTCGAGCGAGCTTCGGAAAGTATTCTGACTTCGGACATTCATCTTTTCGAAGTGGCACCGGCCACGCATTTTCGGCTTTACGGCCGCAAGGGTAACACTGGCCACAAATGGTTCTCAGCGCCTAACCCGCCGTATGGAGCGGTGATCAATTACTACGTGAAAGACAAACCCAAGGATGATGTGAAGGTTACGATTACGGACCAGACCGGCGCGGTTGTGCGTGATCTGAAAGGGCCGAAGGAAGCAGGATTAAGTCGCGTCGTTTGGGATCTGCGACTCAACCCACCTGCACAACCGCAGGAAGGTCAGGGCGGCGGCGGTGGTTTCTTTGGCGCGCCGCGCGGACCTCGAGTCCAACCTGGCTCCTATGCGATCAAGATTGCTGCGGGCGACAAGACTACGACCGGTAGCGTGATGGTTCAGGAAGATCCGCGCATTCAGATCGTGGAAGCAGATCGTGGCAAGCTGAACGAAGCAATTCAGAAAGTCTACAGGTTGCAGAAGTCTGCCGACGCGGCGCGCAAGACTATGGCCAGCTTAAAGACCCAGATCACTACGCTTCAGACATCGCTCAAAGACAACAGCGAGGTTTCGAAGCCGGTCAATGATTCTGTGCAGAAAGTCCTGGACTCGCTCAACGCAATTCAGAAGAAGCTAGTGTCCACGCCTGACGGCATGGGCGGCGCCGGTCCCGCGCTTCCGGATGAGCCGCGCCCGCTCTTGAATCAAATCAATGGCGTGGCCAATGGGCTAGACAGCTACACTGCCGCGCCGACTGCGGATGAATTGGTGAGAATTGATGATCTTTCAAAGCAGTTGAAAGATTTCCTTGCCGAGCTGAACAAGTTCATCGCTGAAGACGTTGCGAACCTAAATAAGCAACTGCGCGATAGCGGCTTGCAGTTTCTGAATCCAGGGAAGCCGGTGGAGGCACCGCCGCATTGAGTTCAGGCCCGGAGGGCCGGCATTCAATAGCCACGTCCGTAAGGGCGTGGGTCATGAGGGCAGAAGATCAGAGGCCCGAGAGGGCCGGCACTGGCTCGCCTTCGTAGTGTCGCACCTTCGGAGCTCAAGCTCATCAACGACTTCGCGACCCCGCGCTAACGCACTGGGCTACTAAATGCCGCCGTTGCGCGGCTGGTTGAATGGCTCGCATCGCTCCGCTTAGTAAGTGCCCTTACCGCTTAGGGAAGGGTCTATGACCAACGAGCCATCTTTTACAATTTTCAACCGAACTCGGTTCCCGAACCGGCGACGCTGCTGCTGTTAGGGTCAAGCCTGACCGGTCTTGTCATGAAGGCGCGTCGAAAACGTAAAGGTGCCGACCAGTCATAGCGGTCGTAGAATGATTTGCTTGTTTTAGCGGGAGATCAATGATGAATGACGCGTGTTTCGCAGCTCGAATGTTCATTGGTGTCGCGTTACACAAATGCCAGTCCCGTCTCAGTTAGCATCCCGGCTTCGGGTTGAAAACTTTACACGGTTATTCAAATCGCGCAGCGCAGCCAGGTTGTTATTTCGCAACTCGAATCTGGATTTGCCCACCTGTAGTTCAACGATTTCCGCGAGGGCCATTCTTTTGAAAGCGCTGTAAGGCACTTCCTTTTGTAGAGTCTCTGTCATGAGCACGTCAGTGTGCAGACCAGCTAACTGCATTTGTCCCAGCCGGAGCGTCTCGCCATCGGCTACGACTGATAGATCGCGCTGGTCGAGCGCATGTCGCTGATCCCAATCCTTGGTTTCAAAGACAACCTGGAGTGTTACCTGGCGCACGTAGTCAAGCTGGACACCCGGACAATGCAGAGTCGCCAATATGCTGACGCATGTTTGCTTGAGATTCTCGTGCGGTTTGGCGCAGGTGACTTTCATCTTCTTCAGCGTCACTACCGTTTCATGATTGAAGCCGTCGTACTTTGAGACAATCTCACCACCATGATCTTGCGAATCGGCCACCAAGGCCTCAGTAGTACTGAAGAATTGACTCCTGCCGCTCGGCTGAATGACGACCGCTGATAGCGCGAAAATTGAGATAAATAAGAGATAGTTCCTCATCGTTAGACACTCCCGGAAAGCGAAAAATAAGATTTTTGCAGTGAGTTACAAACGGGCGGGCAAGCTGCGAAGTCTTCAACACTCGGTTGCTGTTCGCAAACAGAAAAATAACTAAATCCAACCAACCCTGTCAATGCACTGTTTCGTTCAGCAGAGCCATTTCACTGAATGGAAGACGCAGGCTAAGAATCCTGGCTCGATCCGACTCCGGCCGCCGGATACGGAAAGCCAACCGGTGTCGGCAGAGTCGGATCCACATGTTTGCGCATCGCCGCATCGGTCACGGCATATCCCCAGTTAATCAGTCGTTCCTGTTCCAGCGAACTGAGTCGCTTCAAACGCGTCGCGATATCTGCCAGTTGCAGGGTTTGCTTCTCAGGACACGGCAACGCGTTAGCCAGGCCATAATTTGCAATGTTCGTTCTGATGCCCCAGTACGTACCCTTGCGCGTTTTGTTAGTGTAGGAATCCACCACCTGCCGCTTCCGCAGACTCCGCACTTGACTGTCGATCAGGTTCAGCACTCGGAGCGCGTGAAAAATCCAATTCGTTTTGGGTTTCTGCTGCGCGTCCAATTTTCCCCCGGCGTCGCTGACCAGGATCGTCTCGTATTCCTTCCAGACGGTTTCCAAACCCAGATTGTCGTAGACCCCACCGTCAGTCAGAACCATGTTCCTGGTGTAAGGCTCAAATTCGAGATCCGTCCCTGAGCCCGGCGTAAAAAGCGACGGCTGCACGTTTAGTTGCACCGGCGAGAGAACCGGCGGAAAAGCGCTCGAAGCAGCAACCGCAATGGCAAGTTCGATGGTCGGGTTTTTGATTTGTCCGACGCGGTAGTCCCACATGTAAGGCTTGGAAAAACGACACAAGACACCGGACTGGACGTTGGTCGTATTAATTACAAAACGAGGACGGTCGGGAAGGGTCTGAAGTGTATTTGCTCCAAACAAGTGTTTCCGGTAAGCGCCTGCTACGCGATCGCCGATGGTGCCCGGCCCGAACATGCCGCCGAGAATCGCCCAGACGTCGGTCGTCGTCGCCGCGAATTTCCGAATCGGTGCAATGAATTGCTGCTCGAAATTTTGGGCCACGCCGTTTTGATCGAACGCCAACGATGACCAGTGAAGCCCCAACACGCCGGCAGTGATCGATCCGCCTGAGACACTCGAGATCCGATCGAGCTTCGGTAGGTACCCAAATTCATTGAGCCGCCAAAACGCACCGACGTGAAACAACATCGCCCGGTAGCCGCCGCCGGAAAGACACAAGCCGATTCCAGGTCTTGGTGGCGCGGGAAGAGTTGGAGTGCTTGTCGTTTCTGTTAAGGGAAGCGGTAAAGCATTTTGCTCCTGCATGATGGATGGGTCTCCGTTCGGTAAGGCGTTGAAGGTTACGTTTAGACTACGATTGATGAAACCAGGTTGAGCATCTATGCACTAAGGCTGCAGGATGCAGGGTACTGCTTCGGTTTACGTTTTGGAACTCTCATTCACACCGCGGCTTTAGCCCGGTGATCAGGCGCCTTATGAAAAGCTTGAGAACCGTTTCAACGGTTTGCCTGGCTCTGCCATTAAGGAAACCGTTAAAACGGTTGGGTAGATCTTGCGATACCTCGTCACCGGGCTAAAGCCACGGTGTTAATGAGAGTCTTATGAACGATGATGACAGCTCCTCAACCTGAAACAGAACCGGAAGCCCTTAGATTAACATGAAAGGCTGGGCGATTCGGGCGCGTTCCCGGTTTCGCCCGGAGTAAATTTTTCTGCCTGCCCGGCGCAAGTTCGAGCCCACCCCGCGTTCCCACTCATAACTAATCCGCTCTCCCTGATCGTTTTTTCTCTCCTCGGTGCTCCCCTGTCTCCAGCAATAGTCATTCAAGCAGTCTCCCGGAACGTGCAAGGGGAGAAACCTAATCCAAACTTCGTCCAAATGGCGGTCGATCATAAGTAGACCGGCACGACGTCCGGGAGAAGAATATGAGTAACAAAACAGTCGCCAATCTTTTCAACGTGCACTCGCACAATCCGTCATTCTTTGCGGCAACACCTCGGTGAGATCACCGGGCTCAAGCCGGAAACGATCGTTCCCTGCAACGGCTCGACGGAGATCATCACGATGCTCTGTATGGAGGCTCGAGGCCCGATTGTCACTTCAGTGCCAACCTTCAGCCGCTGGACTGATTTACCCGAAGAGCTGCGACTCCCGTTGTATGCGATCTTCCGCAGACGTGAGAACGAATTCCGGCTGGAGGTGGACGAGATTGTAAGCAGGGTGCGAGCAGTTGGTGCGCGCACGCTGGTCATCTCGAATCCAAACAACCCCACCGGCGCCTGGCTCACTCTCGCCGAAATCAAAACGCTCGCGGGCGCGCTGGAAGATCTTGACGCATTTGATGAGTCGTTCATAGACCGATCTGGAAACGGCTGCAGCATTCGCCGCTCAAACGCGGAATCTGATCGTGGTTAAGAGTATGGGGAAGTCGCTTGGCTGGCACGGTTGTGCGGCTCGGCAGGGACGGCTCTGAAAGTCGCTTTTCCAAACTGATCGATCGCGACTCCGCGAACGAAAAGTCGAAAGCAGCGACTATGTAAAGCAGGAAACTATTTGCGGACGGCAACTTCGGAGATCGTTTGGGCGAGCAAAGTTGGTGACGAGAGACCATAGGCTCTGGTCCAGTAGCCGGCCGCATCATTACCTATCAATATCATCGGTGAATGGTCATTCTTATCGGTGACCGCAAATCCCAACGCCTTAAGTAATTTATCAATCTCGCCCTGTTCGCCCGTTACAAACGTCCATCCCGGCTGCGTCTTAAACTTTGCCGCGAAGTCGCGAAGCCGTTCGGGTGTATCGACCGTCGGATCGACGCTGACCGAAATCAATGTTGCCTGCGATGCGCGTTCTGCGAGATTTTGCTGCACTCTTCGAAAGGTCGCCGTCAATGGCGGACAGATCGCAGTGCAAGTCGTAAAGATAAAATTAATCGCGACCGTCTTGCCTTTAACCAAATCTGTATAGAACCGGACTTGTTTGCCGTTCTGATCGTAGACTTGAACATCAGGTATCCGCAGCGATGAGTCGGCAGTAGTATCAATGATGACACCGGGAAAATCAGTTGCAGGGGTGACAGGCCCACTATCCTGATCCTTTGCCACTCTGAGCCTCATGCCACACTTCGGACACCGGCCGCGTTTTGCGGATCTAACCTGCGGGTGCATCGGGCAAGCGTAGTACAGCTGCTCCTTCGCCTGTGCCTTCTGTCGCGATTGCCCACTAACCAAATCGCCATACGGCGTTGGTCCGGACAAGCAGACCAAAACCAACAGCAGAATGACGACCACCACTCTGATCATCGATCTATTAAATGTACGATGGCTTTGCACGCAACTGGGTCGTTTCTTCATATCCTGGTTTGAACGCGGTTTCACTTCCCGCCCGTTGCCTGGTCGTTTAGCACACTCTCAACAATTTTTATTAGTTCGGCACTTTGGGCCAGTCCGAAAGCTTTCTTCCAGAGACCCGTGCGCTCGTTGCCGATAATGAAGATGTTGAGGTGATTCTGCTTGTCGTCGACAAAGTGACCCAGTTTTTTCAACGCGAATTCGACGTTTTCTTTGTCGCCGGTAAGAAAATACCAACCCGGTCTGGCGTTGAATTTTTTGGCATAGTCCTTAAGCTTTGCAGGTGTGTCAACGAGAGGATCCACACTGATCGAAATAATGAAGACATCTTTGCCAACGTGATCGCCAAGGGCCTGCTGCACCTTTTCCAGATTGCGACTCATCGGCAAGCAACTCCCCTGACAAGTCGCGAAAAAGGAGTTGATGATGACTACCTTGCCCTTTAGGAGATCACTGTAGAACCGCATCTTCTCGCCGTTCTGATTAATCAGCACCACATCAGTGAAGTACTTTTGCGTGGGCGATTGTTCCGCGACGCCCGCCACCGGTTCTTGTTTTTTAGCGTTGCCCTGTGTGCCTGTGTTTTCCTGGTCCGGTTCGTTTCTCACCCGAGCCGTGGCTAACGTGTAACCGAAGCAAAGAACCAATATCGTCACTGAACAAGCCAGGAACCATTTTTCCCAGACTGTTTGGTTGGCATCGGCTGAAGTTGGTTTGCTCATTGCGATTTCTCCAAGCTCTCTCGTGGCTGCGGCTTGATTGGCATGGGTTAGTGAAACCGCTCTGTGGTTTCACCGTTTGCAGATTGCGGATTGTAGCGCGCCAGGTTCTTAACGTCATCTTGAAATTAGGAAGGGCGTCCGAACAGCGACGCCCTAACCTAATGAACTTATTTTCGGTCATCTGATCTCACGCAGGTTTGCGCGCACTTGTTGACTCTAGCCCACTTTTTTTCGCAATTCCTCCACCTGATTGGTAAGCTGACTGACCTGCTTCGTCAGTCCCGTAACGGCCTGAATGAGTTGTTCAAATCTCGGATCTGGCCCTGGCAATTTTCCTGGATCGAACACTCCATCTACTTCCACCTTCTCAGCCTTAGCCTCTTTGATCTCAGACTTTTCAGGTTTCTCGATCTTCTCATTCTTCTCAAACTTCTCGTTCTTATCGTATTTCTCGAGCTTCTCAAACTTCTCAGGCTTCTCGAATTTCACAGGCTTCTCAATGTTCTCCGGCTTGCTTTCTTTGACGAAGTCTTTGACCACTTCTGGAAAGGGCTTGTCGAAGAAGTCCTTCAATGAGGTTTTGCCAACCTCGAATGGATTCTTGCCAATGATCCGGCCCAGGATTAAAGACAACTCTCGCACGCGTAATTCGCTGAGAGGTGTGTCGAGGTTGATCTTCACTTCAGGACGGTCCTCTTTTGAAACAAAGGGCTGCTTGGGTCCTTCTTTTGCCATTGTCGTATCCTCCTAAATCTGCAGTGTGAGTTTGGTTATCTTATTGCTCCGGCCGGGACGGCCAGACTCTTGACGTGCCTCCAGTATTCATTGCATAAGCATGTTCCTTTCGTCGTTGTGGGATGGAGGTCAATCCGTGATGGAGCAGCTCGGCAAGTGCCGTGCTGATCGGCTGGTGAGTGTGCCTTTCATAATATAAGAATCCCGGACAGGGATTGATCTCAAAGCAGTAGTAATCGCCGTCCGGAGTTTCTTTCAGGTCAATGCCTGTAAGTAACAGGTCGAGTTGGCGGGCAAGCCGCAGGCACGACTCTGCAACGTTCGCCGGCAAGGTTGTAGGCTCCATCTCCACCTCGCCTCCTTCGCGGCTGGCGTAACGGTAGTCGACCGTTTGGGAATGCACGCGGGTTGCGAACAACTGATCGCCGACAGTGTGCACTCGCACATTTTCTCCTGGTATGAACGCCTGGAACTGGGCTGGACCATGGCGGAGCAAAGGCAGACGTGCCAAATGCTCCTGATCCATCCGCCGAACGATCGAGCGTACCCCGCTCAGTGACTTGTAGATAACTTCACCGCTGTAATCCTCGAAAAAGCGACGTGCGGCAGCCGCATCATTAGTAACCAGAGTGGGTGGCGTCATTAAACCGCACTGACGCACCAGCAACGCCTGATAGGCCTTGCTACTGTTCGACATGCCGCCCTCTAGACGGTTGACCACGGCGCAGGGCAAATCCTCCAGTAGTGCCATCAAGCCAGTGTCATACTCGAAGTACATCGCGGGCGCGAGCCCTGGTTCGATGTTCGGCGGCGGCACACGACCTTCAGGTCCAAGGTAACGAATGTAGACACCCGTCAACTCGTGCAGATCGATTTTCCAATCGGGACCGGCGATATACCCACTTGGGCCGGAGCCTTGCCAGTGCCAATTGATCTCGAATCCAGCCGGATAAGTTCCCAAATCAAGCAACCGGTAAGGGTAGCCGCAGTCCGCTAAGCGTGCACACACTAATTCGGTAACGCTATCGGCCAGTCCTCCACAAATGAGAATCATAAGGAGCTCCCTTGTAAGGACTGCGCCGCGGCCTTGCGACGGTCGCCCACATCGGCCGTCAGGAACTGGACTAATCCCTCGACGATCCGCTGCTTTGCAGTGTCACCAAAGTGCTCGAAGTGAGGATGGGGTTCGACGGCTATGACGCAAATGCCTTGAGCGGTCGGAGCAAAAGCAAACTCCACGAACGCTAAGCCCGTCGCCGTGGCGAAGCGGCGCAACGCCGGCTCTAGTTGAGCGGCGTCAGTTGATGGCTCACCTTCCCACACGACTTGATTGCCCGCCACACAGACGAACTCGGCAGCGCCATGTGGATAGGTCAAACAAACTGGTGCACAACGTTGCATGGCAGCCAGGCCACTCCAATCTTCGTCGTCAGTTACTAAGTACCGGACATCGCTGGTCAGTGGACCGTAGACAACCCCCGCAACGCCTTCCAGAGCAAGACGCCGTCCGAAGGCGCGAGCCTCTTGCTCTACATTGGTGACCAATGTTTCCAACGTAGGCAGACCACAACACTGCAGCTGATGCTGCCAGCACAAGAGTGAAACTTTCGGGCGATACCAGATCGCAGCGGGATAGCGATTAACCACCGGACAAGCCAAACTCCATAACCAGGCCAGCAGTGCTGCCTGCGTCTCGGCCTGCATGTACGCCAAATCATCGGGTTGCCAACCGCCGGGATCAATCCACGCGATGTTGCGCACCAAGACACCGGCGATGTGCTCGTCCAGCAGTGGCGGCTTCTCATCCCAAACAAGCTGGCTGGCGGATCGCTCGTCGTTCAGCCTCCATGCAAAGCGCGTCGGTTGCACCAGCGGATTTGCGATGATTTGGGTCGGGTAGTCGCGTGCCTCCAGCGCCGTGCGAACGCTCTGGCAGCAAGGATCTTGTGCATCACCCAATAGTAGATACAGAGCCGTTCCTCCTTGCCCAATATTGAAGTGGCCACATTTTTAGCGGCCAACACCCTATGTCAGTCTAATCTGCTTAAAGGTGAAGCCTATTCCGCGCGAAGGCACAATCCGAGTTCTTGTGGAGTCAGTGTTCTCCTTACACACAAAGAGCCTTGAACAAAAACGGATAGACGGAGCAGGTGAGACTGCCATAAGTAAGATCCTGTTAGGAAATCGTTGACGCGAGGCTTATCGGGTGTGAGTCCCACGCTAACTAGGTTTCGAGCAGGTCGAAAATACTCCGCTCCTCTGGGGCTGTCAATAAGAATTCCGGGGCTTCGAGGTGCAAGCATTTTCGCAAGGTCGTCATAAACGAAAAGCGGCAGATCGCACTATCTTCCGCAAATCGCTAATGTGACTGGTGCACCCGGCATGATTCGAACATGCGACCCCCTGATTCGTAGTCAGGTACTCTATCCAGCTGAGCTACGGGTGCCCTTTTTGGTAAATAGTAAATGGTTAATCGTGAATAGTAAAACGCTGCGGATTTACGGTGCTGGTGCAGTTTGGAGCAAGTGAAATATTTCCGCTCCACCCGGCGCTGCACAAATACGGAACCGGGAGCCGTAGCGACCGGGATCCGGATCCGAGATGCTCAGCTTTGAGTCATAAGGGTTTCTGACTTGAGAAAGCCCAGTTGACGTGTACTTACGATGTTGACTCGCAGCGAGGCTTGGACCCGGTCGCTACGGCTCCCGGTTCCGTATTTGTGCGGTGCCGCTCTCCATTTTCTTCCCAGTCGTGGCCGGACAAGCTTCGGCAGCTAAACTGGAACCAGTACCGTTACTCATAGAAGTCGATACTCGGTATCGAGTTGTTGAGCAAACCAGAGCGTCTGTTGGATATCGTAAGGGTCAGTATCCTTACCCGAGAATTTATGCTTTAGGACATCCGCTATGTGTTCCAGTCCCTTGTGATCATCCAGATCTATATCAGCAAGATATACAGGTCCGGCTTTTTCCGCGAAGGTAAACTGAATATTTCCGGCAGAGTCTTTCAGAGTTTTGAAGCTGTCAGGTTTCTTCACAGATACCCAACCGTCTGGAGGGAAGTGGTGCATGCCTCCGTCAACGCTGGTATATACCTCCGGGTATTTGCGTAGCGCCGGAAGCAAATCCTTGTTGACGTGCGCAAAGATACGCTCTCGGTGTTTGGTGTCGAGCCAGGTCTGGTCAATGCTATCTACAAAAGTTACTACTTTTGTTTTGTCTTTCGCCGTTTCTCTCGACATCTTCGCGCAGAGGTTCAAAATGGTGGCCCTATTGCGCTTATTCAATTCGTTCCAGACAGCGGCGCCAATTCCTGACGCTTTCAGGATGCGAAGCAACGCCTCGCCATAAGTTTTTGCGGCCAAGTCAGCAAATTCGATTGGATGCGGATTGGCCTTAGACGGATCCACAAAGAAATATTCGGTGATTTTATTCGTCTCACCCGCCTGAACGCTTATGAACCTTTGTTTGAAACGATACTTGGTGGGAGTAACAATCATTTGCGCATGGCCGGTTGGGAAGGCCGGTACCTGCGACAAGTTCACGGGTTTCCCCTTGAACGGAACGTTGTAGATGTCCTTCAGACTTTGCAGCTGAGTGTTATAGATTTTGATTTCAACGTTGTCCGTGATTGTGGTGCCGTAGATATCCTTGAAGTCGACTTCAACGTCCGAACGATTGAGGTTGTCTGGCATTATTTTTCTCCTTCAGGTGGGTTTACGGGAAAGCTCAAAGTTGTCAGCGGCTCTCGTTCACAATGCTCTCTGCGATGCGTTCGCTCAGTGCCGCAATAGTTTTCGAAGGATTATGTCCCACTGGCGCCGGCATGATCGAACCGTCCGCGACGTAGAGGTTGCGGTATGCGAAGCTCTCGCCAAAATGATTTACTACGCCGTCTGCCGCGGACGAGCCTATCGGACAACCGCCAAGCGGATGTGGCGTAATCGCAGCGTTCGGCAGCTGCAAAAGAATCTGGCCCCCAGTCTTTTCGGCTAGCTTGCGGTGCACTTCCTGAATTCCGTCCAGCACTTTCCTCGCGCCGCTGGTACTCCAATCCAATCTCAGGACATAAGGGCCCAGGAATCCCAGGAACCAACGTTCAACTTTAAACTTCCCTACGGGCTCATCGCGCCCCTGGGCAAACCAGGGCATTAGAGTGTCGAACGGTTGTTCGTTAAGTCCTTTGTAGAGCGTCCTCAACGCGTCGCCAAACTTCGACGCCAGGCCGCTCGGGTTCTTAAGGCTCTCTTTCGACTGAAACAGCAGGTCGGGAACGCCGCCATCCTCGATCATGAAACGAGACCCTTTGTAGCTATTGTGGCCGAAGAAGCGAATGCCAGCCGTGATCGTGGGCCCCCGCGAGGGGTAAACCTTGCGCCCCGGGTGAAACGCGGGGCTCAAGTAGTTGGCGTTAGTGGACCATTTACTACCGAGCAACTTCCCAAAATTAGCCAGGGACTTGTGTTCTTTTTGGCATCGCAAGAGAAGCTCTGTAGAACCGATGGAGCCTGCCGAGACTACTACTAAGCGAGCTGTTACCGAGCCTCGTTTGAGACTTCCCTGTTCAATGCGGTCGAAGTGAACGCGGTAACCTCCGGCGATCGGTTCGAGGTTGCGAACAATGTGCAGCGGTCGCACTTCCGCGCCTTTCTTCTCCGCGCGGGGAATGTAGTTGAGGGTAAGAGTATTTCGCGCTTCAACGGGACAACCAAGTTCACACTGGCCCAGGTGGACGCAGAAGCCCTGGTCAATCCCATCCGCGTTTGGCTTCATTACGCTGTCCTGCTCCCGTGGCTCGCGCGAGGCGTCGTAAGCATAGTTGTCGTCAAATTTTATGTTGAGATCAACTTCGTCATACTGCGCCCCGAAGCCTGAGGCGAGAGCGGCCTCGCGCAGAAGCTTGGTGCGATTTGAGAGTTGATTGGGCGGAATCCGGCGCGGGTGCAAAACATCACTCACCTTCTGGTAGTAAGGAGCCAGGACCTGAAAATTGATCTCCGGTGGCCAACCCGCGCGGAAGAAATCTTCGAGAGCATCGATGACCACATTTGCGAAGTGCAGTGAGCCGCCACCCACGCCGGCCGCTGCTACAGTGCTGATGTTGCCGTGGTTGCGAATGTCGAGCCAGCCGTTGGTCTGGGCGGGATGGGCCTCATCCCAGAGAAAGTCTTTCCGGGTGATGCTGGGATATTCCAGGCGATGCCAGCGCCGTCCTCGCTCGAGAACCAACACTCGGTAACCTCCCTCCGCCAGCCTGAGTGCGGAGACGGCGCCACCGAAGCCACTGCCGATCACTACTGCGTCGAAATCTGTTGCCACGGGTCACCTCCTCATGGCTCGAGTCGATTGTTGAAAATATCCGGCGATAGTCCCATACCAATGGACTGCGCGGACCCTGGGGATAAGAGGCTAAATTTAAGCGAGTGTTGCGAGGAGCAGGCTCGTGAGAAAATTCAGCCGGTTTCTGAAAACGACGCGACAATATTCTCGCGGTGGGAAAAAGTCAATGACTTTTCGTGAGTGTGTTCAGCTAGCTCACCGAGTCTTACAGACTTCCAAATTTCACTTTCAGAAACGCGCCCAGGCTTCGGGGCTGATAGATCAGCACGTCGTGGAGGCCTCGCATCTCCCGGCGGAGTCTCTTCGCGGGGGCTTCCGGAAATTGAGGGGCAGTCCACATCTGGGTGCGACCCTGGAGCGAAGATATTAGGCCCACGTGTTGGAAGAGCGCCGGCGTGTGTGCATAAACTCGCCCGCCCGTATTGAGAACGAATCGGCCAACCAGAACGTCGACTGGAAGTCGCTCGAACTGCGAACAAACATAGCAGGCAAGATCGTTGAGATCATCACAACGGATTAGTTGGCCTATCAAACCGAAGTAGTGCCGATCGAGTTGCAACTCGCTGTAGGAAGCGTCGTCGTGCATCTTGTGAGAGTTGTAAAAAGAGAGCACGCGCCAATCAGTGTTTCGCGAGAGGTGGCTTTCGAGGCGCCGATCGACGATGTCGAGGAAGTTCGGACAGGCAATGACGTCGTCTTCTACGTGCACATAGTACTCAGCCATCCTGCCACAGCGCCGAAAAAGTTCGGCGCAGTCGAGCGTCTGCTTGCGTTGCCAATGTTCTTTGAGGCTGAGGCCCGCCGGGTTGAGTTCAAGTGGCTCTTCCCTTCGCAACACAGTTATGAACTCGGAAGCGATGAGCGCCGGCCAGGTCTGAGTGAGTTTTGCTATGGACGGGTTCGCGCCGGCTTCGTCTTCAGCGTCGAAGATCACAATGCGGCTGCGCTCGCGATCCACGTCCGACATGCCGCGAATCAATGACGCCACCGTTTGGAGCAGGTACGCTCTGGGCCGGCCGACTGTAGGTATGCCGATGACGAATCGCTTAGACTGGCTGGTCAAAATAATTCCCCCAACCGGATGAAACAGCTACGCGAAAACCTTGCGCCGGACTGGTGTAATCAACGTCGCGACCTAGGCGCTTGAAGCAGACTGCCATCGTATTATCATCGTAATATGATCCGCCCCGGACCGAGCGGTTGTTCTTCACTGCCGTGGATAGCGCCCCGTGTAGCTTGATGTCTTGCCAGGCATTGCCTGTACGTTCGACTTCGAGCGTTTCGCTGTAAGAGTCCGCACACCATTCCCAGACATTACCCGCCATGTCGGAACAGCAGTAGGGACTCTCTCCCTGCGGGTATTGACCGACCTCGGACGTAGTTCGCCGGCCGCCTTCCGAGGTATTGGCGAGGCTTGCATTCCAGTAATCTCCCCAGGGAAAAAGCCGCGGCGGATAGGAACCGCCCGTCGCCGCCAGTTCCCATTCGGTTTCCGTGGGCAGCCGGTAAGGTATTCCCGTCTCCCTTCCGAGCCACATGCAGTAGAGCGCCGCACGGTTCCAATTGATGTTGGTGGCCGGATACTTTTCCTGTCCCGCTGGAAACCCGTGCGCCTGAAAAGCCCCAGGCTGGAATGGGAGCATCGCTTTCCGGTCCCATACCGCGACGTCGACCTCGAAGTACTGGCCGGCTGGCGGCAGTTCCGGAAGTTCCTGGTTCTCGGAACTCATTATGCGGATCCTAACGAACAAACCCTCGGTCACAAATACTGACTTCGTACCGTTCCTCGGTACAAATAAATAGCACCCGCCATCGAACTGTTTTCTGCTTTCCCCAGGCTTGAGGTCAAAGTCAAACTTATGGCTAATTGGGGGCCGCGCCTCTAAGAGTTCGCACTCAAGAACTCGCCGCAGTTGATCGCTGGTATCGTCCTCTTCTGCTCCCCTGGTAACAATATGTACTTTTATTTCGCAAACCACTTCGCCCTTATCCTCGCGTCGAAAGACGCAACCCTCGGGATCCTGATCGCTTTCAAAAAGAAACTGATAGCTGGCCGGGGTTTCTGAAAAGGTCCCAGCCAACCGGCCGTCGGGGCGGCAAGGTCGGAAGTAGGCTTCGGCTTCCAATATGGTAGGACTGACAACTTTGTCCTGAGTTTTAATGAATAGCTTGTCAGGGGACTTCTCGAAGCGCGCAAATTCCTCGTTGGTGACCGGGTATCTTCCGATCCGGTAATCGGGCGGACAGACTGAATACCAGACTTGGTTCTGTTTCGTCAGAGTGAGTGGTACGCCCGCCTCTTTCGCAGTCGCGACAATGTCTTTGTCCAGCCCGCCCATTGAACTTTCCAGGCTCGCGACGCGCACAGTTTCCGGTCCTCGATACTTGTCGTCTGCGGGTTGCGCAGCTTCTCCTTCGGCGTCGGGCACAAAGTTGTCAAGCAGGTCGAGCGCCAGGGTTGCCGAAAGCCTTTGCTCTCCTGGATAGGCCACATCGCCGAGAATCTCACCCAGGCGCCGCCGGTATGCTTTGCGAATTCGCTCGACAAATTCCGGGGTGTAGTTGCCCATGGCCTCCTGGAAGACTGCCCTGATCTGCTTGCGATCGTTTGAGAGTAAACGTTCGCGATATTTACTGTCCGGACGAAGTTCCTCGCTAGTGCCCACGGCGTCGCCGCCGAGAAAGATGTACCACCGAAGCTGTTTATCCTGGCCGTTGAATTTAGAGTTGCCTGCCTTCAACATAGCTGCAAGAGCGTTCCGATCCTTCGTATCAACCAGTAGTTCGTTGGGAAAGGCAGCGGTGGGCATCGCTGCCCAGTCTTCAAATGTGACCAGGTCTTCGGGCGCGTCTACCAGATGGCCGTAGAGTTTCTTAAAGCGAGTTTGAATCACGATCACTTTCGCCACCAGCTCCGGGTCAAGCGGATCGATCTCCCAGGCTGCAACTCGCTTTTCAACCATTCGCAGCAGGATTCGGTACGTATTTAGCGCGCGTTTGATGGTGCGTGGGTTTGCGGTCAACCCTTTGGCAAACACTTCCGATACGTCGTCAAATTCCTTGTATTGTTCGCTTATGAATTTCTTGATGTCCGTCGGATCGAGCGGCGGGAACTCGAAAGGAATCTGGACGATCTTCTCGAGGTAGTTAATGCCTTCATCCTCGCCGAAGCCATATTTCTTCGCAATGCGTCCGGCGACTACTTTCTGATCGAAGCCCAGCACATAGACGCAACCCTTGGTTGACGCAAACAGCTTGATAGCCTCCAGCACTTCCGGCACCTTGTCGGGAGTACAACGATCCAGGTCGTCGATGAAAACCGCGATGCGACCTTCGGGGCCGGCAGCCAGCTTGACAACTTTCTCAAACCGGGTGCGCAGCTTCATGAGTTCGGAGATTTGCGCCTCGTACGACCCTGCTTTGAGAACGGCATTGACATCGAATTTCAGCGATTTCTTAACCGCATCCAGGGCCGGCCGATAAACCGTAGCGAGCGCGACGAGTTGAGTTGCCAAACCCGCTACCGCTTGCCAGCGACTGCTCCACTGAAATGTGATTATCTTGATGGCGTCGGTTAGAGGCAGGCCCGATTTTTTTAAGTAGACAGCCACCACCGCAGGCACTGCGGCTACGAGAACGCGCCAACTGTTGCGAGCCGCCTGGTCCAGGAGCTTGCGCCAGTCAATCTTCCGGTGCCAGGGAATCTTTTTGTAAACCTTGCTGAAAATGGCTTGAAGAAAAGCGTGCCAAACTTCTTCCTGCGTACCCAGTTCCCAGACGTTGATCCAAATTGTCTTAACGCTTCCTTTTAGGTTTTTGTCATTCTCGATATCCGCGTCAAGAAATCCCATCAGCGACGACTTCCCGCTTCCCCAGCTGCCGAGAATGCCAATGGTACAAGGAGTGTCAGTCTTCAGAATCCGATCTTTGAGGACGTCGACATACTCCGCATAACCGAAGCGGTCCTCGCGGATATCGCGAAGCTCACGGTCGGCGCCCATGCGATCCTGATTCGCTGAAAGGATATTTCGGAACCTGAGAGTCATGAGTGTAGGTTGCCCTCGCTTAACTTAGAAGAAGCTGGATGGATCGACCAGCCGGGTAGTAGGACCAGATGGGTGCGGATTCTAGCCAGCGACTATGCTGTTGGCAAGTAAAATTGTAAGGAGCCGGCGATGGGGTTGAGCCGTTTCTTAACGCGTAAAGTATCCCGGCCGCGTGCGCACGATGAGCTCAGGATGGCCAACCTCAATCTTTATCTCATGCCACTTGCCACTGCGCGCGCGCTCGCCGGCAGGCTGATAAGCAACGGTGTAGAGCGTCCGTAATTCTGCCGCCACCTCCGCATACAAACGCGCCATCTGATCAAGTCGCTGGATGTCGTTGAGCCGGCCGCCGGTGCGATCCGCAAGAATCTGCAAACGCGCGCGTGCAGCACTGTAGATTCCGGTAATAACGGGGTCGGGTAATGGCAGTCGCTTGGGATCACCTGACGGCAACGCCAGCGGAAAGATTGAGACGCCTTGCCGGTCGGCAGCCGTAAGCACCGCGTTGAGCGCGTTGCTGGCCTTGGGATCGATTGCGGCTATGGCTTCCTGATCGTTTTGCGCCTTAGCCAATAACGGACGATCCAAATTGCGGTGTTGCGTGTCGAGGCCGTCTGTCAAAACAACAATCGCCTTCCGCCGCTGCTTGCCTTCTTTGTCCAACTCATTTAACGCAAACTTCAACGCGTCATAAAAATGTGTCTCGCCCGCGCCTTCAGCTCGCTTGTCAATCGCGTAACTTGTCTTGCCTCGATCCGTCGTAAACCCGGTCAGCATTTTTACCTTCTCGTTAAACTGAATGACGGACACACGATCCTCGGGCGCGAGTGCGTCGAGAAAGCGCAAGGCTGCCTGCTTAAACTGCGGACGAAAACTCAAGGTCGATCCTGAGACGTCCAGCAGCAGCACCAGGCTGAAGGGCGTGTTAGTTGGGTCGAAATGAAGTATCTGCTGCTTGACGCCGTCTTCGTAAACAGTGAAGTCGTTACGCGAGAGCGAGGTGATGGCGTGCCCCTGCGGATCGACGACACCGACATTCAGCTGCACCAGATTTGTTTCTGTGCGCACCACGTCGTCCGGATCTTGCGCGTGGATCGCCGGAGCGCCGCAAAGCAACAAGAGCGGGAAAATAAGACTTAAGAAAATGTGGCGGGACAATACTGTCGGGCGAGAATATGAAAGCTTCATCGATAAAATGATTTTCCGGTCCTTCAAACAATATTGGTCAATGCGCGAACGCGCTTCTATCTACCTGCCGCCGCCTTTAGACACCGAGTATCGTGGCAAGCAAGGCTTTTTGCAATCGAGCGATCCCCGGCAGTTGCGGCCGCCGCTTCAACCAGATCGTCGTTCTACTTACAATTTGCCAGCGCCGCGCCACTTTCGGACGCCCTAACTGCGTTTTGAGTTGCTTGTGGCAGGAATTGAAACCCGTAGAACGGTTGGAAAGACTGAGTAATTGGAGGTTTCCGTAGGGAGGCTTTCCGTGGTCGACCTTTGAGAAGTGTCGAGATCCTCGCGATGTACAAACCAAATTTTTGTTCGAACTGTAGTGCGAAGCTGCTTAGACTGCGCTGGCACTTCTGGACAAGCCGGAGATTCTGCAGCGACTGTGCCCGTCGTTTGCGCAAAGCGCGTCTGGTCCCGGCACTGATCGCCACGCTCGGTTTGTTTGTCGCCGGCTATGTTGCAGGCCGCGCCCGGCGTCCGCCACCCCCGCCACTGATCATCGAAAGAAGATCTGATTCGCCGCTCAACGATGGAGCACCTGGCAGTTCAACCCTTTCGGCCAAATCCGAATCAGGAACGAGTCCAACCTCAACCACGACTAACTCACCAACGACCGTCGAGGAGGAGGTATATCTCTGTGGCGCTCGCACAAAGAAGGGCACACCCTGCTCGCGGCGCGTGCATGCGCCAGGGCGATGTTGGCAGCACAAAGGTATGCCAAGCATGATTCCTGTTGTGCCAATCAAATAGCGAACACCAAAGCGACTTTGTGCCTACTAGCGGCTGGAATTCCCAAGTCTGAGAGTTACGGAAAGGACTGATAGCCTTTGAACTGTTTTCTGCACCGTCAGACTTTGATCAGTGGTCGACGCCAGTCGCGGCCGAACGGCGTGCCAATAAAGCAACCGGTAGTCCGACCAACACAGCATGTCCGATGATTTCAGTCGCAAGGATCCATAGGGGCTTGGGTCCGGCTCTTTGTCCGATAGCGGAAAGCGGGACAACCACATATTGCATCCCAAAATAAGCGAGGACGCCGTACACCAAACCGCTAATAACAGCGTTCCGAATCACGAAAGGCAGCAGCAAACTTATGAGGTAGTAGACGGTTGCAACGCATGTGGCGACAATAAAGTGAAGCAGAATGCCGAGCAGGAAGGTTCGCACTCCGCCTTCAATTGCCGCGGTCCTGCCGAGCACGCCGGCAGCCACGGACTGAAAGATTCGCAGTGGCTTTGCGCCTAGTATCAAACCGTAGAACGTAAAGGCGAAAAGCAAGTCACTAATTCCGATTGTCAGGCCTCCCAAAAAAATCGTGTATAGGGCACGAGGGCGCCCGACGGCCATCCATTTATCTGTTTCCGCGAAACCGTTCTTGCGCATGTTTCATTTCCTTTTCAAGGACGGAACTGAAGATAGCAGGTTTGGATGAGGCTATTCGGCTATTCAACGCAACCTCTTCACTGGGAGCGCGGGCGTCCCGCCCGCTATGAGCGCGCAGCGCGAAGGAAGCTGGGCGTCAGACTAAGTTGCGTTTAACCAGGTTCTTCGCGCCTACGACGCTCCTTGCGGGCGAGTCGAGCACCCCAACAGATAGAAAAACATCTGTTGGGGACCGCGCACGCCCGCGGTCCCAGCGATCACGCGGCCTTCTGGTGGTTCATCACAGTTGCCGG
>JBOGOP010000047.1:0-25830 GCA_050747225.1 Pyrinomonadaceae bacterium | reverse complement strand
GCAGGTTGCTGGAGCGAAAGCCGCTTTCGGCGCTGGCCTTATAACGTTCTAAGTCGCCCGAGTCGGCCGGCTGCAGGTGGCCCCACCATTCCGAGATCAGCAGGTCGACGTCCGCAAAGTAGTAAAACACTTCCACGCGCATGCCGGCGCCGTGTGTCTGCGTCAACCGGGTGATTTCGTTGTCGCCGTCCCAGAAGTCGAGATTGATTTTCTCGTCCGCTATGCCGGCGTCGTGCGTAACGTCGAGGAAGACCCCGGAGCCCAGCTCGATCTCAATTGGACCATCGAGCCGCGCGATCAAGTCCGGGTTGTTCAGCAGGTCCGCCGCGACTCGAGTGGCGTAATAGATCGGGCCATCGGGTTCGGGCCATTGCACCAGCACCAGCTCGGCAACGCGCGGGCTCGTGCCCGCTGCCTGCATGGTGCGCAGCGTGGCCAGCTTCTCTGCCTGGTCTGAATCTGTTTCGGGCATGAATCGGGATTACTCGACGATCAGCCAGTCGAGGTTGAGCATGTCGACGGTGGACAGCTTAGCTGCGGAGAGCAGCGCGACCTGAAACTTCTCGCCGGGCACCTGGATCTCGGAATTCACCAGTTCCGCATATGCTGCCGTGAACAGCTTCTGCTGCTCCGGCTCAAAGTCGTAAACGCTGGTCTCGGCATTGAGCGTGCCATATTGCTCGCAGATTTTTTTGCGCGTTGTTTCGTAGGCCTCGAACTCCGGCCCGATGGCATTCACCAGGCGAGCAAGGCGAAAAGAAACCGAGGCCGGCAAAGGTTGGCCAATCAGGCTTTGGATCGCCTCTCGTGAATCAAGCAACGCCTGCAGCGACAGGGTTAGTTTGGCAGCTTTCGCTTGCCGGGCATCTCTCATAGATCGTACTTTTGACATTGCGGGTCTCTCCCTTATTTTTAGTGTCTGCGGTGTTTTAACTTGCAATCCAGCCATGCGCCCGGGCGCGAGCAAGTAGCGTATTGATCGCGGCCCTGGCTTCGTTGTCTATCGTTGATCCTCCGGTGGCGTCGGTTACGGCAGCGCCCTGCGGCCCAATCACGCGATTGCCGGCGACATAAAGGCCGTCAGTGCCTCCTGATAGTTTCACCCGGCGCGCATTCAGATCACCCAGGCCGGCAATGCTCAGGTTGTTGATCGTGATGTCGCCGGTGCCTTTGACGATCTGCATGCCGTTGCTATCGCCGAAAATTAGCGAAGATTGTTCCGCGTCCGAACCGAGCGGCGCGATACGGAGCTGCTTTGCCGGAGCTCCGCCATTAGCGTCGGTTTCAAAAATCACACTGTCAGCCTGGATCCGGTAGTCGCCGAAATTGATGTCTGCCAGATAGCCCGTATCGTCCTTGAACACGATTACGCTGGCGGTTATGTCACCCTGGTAACCGGCGTTCAGTTGCCAGCGGTTCACGGAGGTGGCGAGTTCGGTGTAGCCGGTTTTTCGGTTGAAGGTCCAGGTCCAGGGACGCAGACCGGCCGGCGAAAGATCTGAGGGGACCATTTGCAAGTGCAGCTCATAGTTGGCGTCGTCACCCGCTCCGAATGTGTCCTCCATCAGGAAGACCAGACTTGGTCCGGCAATCACCTGTTCGGGATTGAAACCCCAGCCCACCGAGTTGACCGTAGGGTCGCCGCCCTCGAGCGTTTGCCGCAGATAGAAGCTGAACGGCGCGCGCGCGAAACCGCCGTTAAAGCCTCCGGTCGTCGGAGAGGTGAACCTGATCATCTCCTGCGAGGCTGTTACCGCGTCGGCATAAAGGGGCTTGATGTCTATGGGCGCCGCCGGCACGGCAGTGTTGATTCCCAGGTTCTTGAATATCTCGACGTCGCCGCCATTGAGCACGCGAAGGCGGGTGGTCACACGGGTTTGCAGGTCAATTACCCCGACGCCGTCAGAGTCGCTGTCAGCGCCGATCGTGGTCGACCCGGTATTGATGACGCCGCCGGTGCCGCTGCCGATCCCGGTCAGGCCGGCGCCGCTGCCAACGAAAGCGGTGGCAGTGACATTGCCGTTGACCGTGACATTGAAATTGAGAGTCGAACCCTGGGTGGCCATCAGGCCGAGGCCGAGGTTGGAGCGCGCGGTCGCAGCGTTGCCGAGGTCTGAAAGGTTGTTTGCGGCCTTTAGCAGCGGGGCGTAAAGATTGAGCCCGCTGATGCGCTTATTGGCCCCGGCGCCGCTGCCGGGACTGCGCACTCGCTCGCTCAAAGTGTTTCCGGAAGGTCGGCCGAAGCGTGCGTTCGCAACGGCGTGCAGACTCGCAGGCATCACCGGCCTACGCTGGCACGATCTCCGCCATACCGCCATCACCCGCATGCTTCACTTCTACAAAATCCCGGCGGCCGAAGTGATGAAGATCTCCGGACATTCAAACTACAAGACGTTCCTCCGCTACGTGAACATCGACCTGGACGTCGCGCGCTCGATCGCCGCACGCGTCGACGCCATCCGCGCCGAGGCGGGGTCGCAACTGCTACCGGTACAGACTGAAACTCAAAATGTTATCCTCGAAAGTAAGGCGGTAAATTGATGACTAAGCGAGACGAGATCGTTGACGCAGTTCCGGTCCACTGCATTCAGTCCTACTACCCAACGGCTCGGTCGGTTGACGATCCGCCGCCAGACGGTACTTGGTGCTGGGTGAACAACGGGAAAGACAATGTCATATTTCCAGCGAGGCGCGCCTCACAGGCGGCCGGTGGTTGGACCAACGAAGACACTTGGGAAGACTTTGCTTCAGAAATCAAATTCTGGATGCCGATCGAGAGGCCTGAACCGCGACGCCCCTCTTGATGCCCCTCTCGAAACGAAACACGCTGACTGCTGGTGACGCTTTCTGACTGCGTTGCGCAGTTCGGGTTGCATTCGTTGGCTGCAATTTCGCGCGCCGTGGCGCGCGCTGAATTGAGTTGGGAGAGTGCGCGAGTGGACTCCTAAGCGGAAGGTCGCGCGTTGGAATCGCGCCGGGGGCACCACTCCTTCCCGTAAGTCTCTGGACCAAACTTTCCTTGACACATTCCGTGTCGAGCGGGTATACCCAAATCCTCAGCTTTTTCTCGCAATAGCGTAGGTCACTCTTTCCAAATCTCGCTTGAGAAAGTCCGGCCTTAAATTTCAACTTTTGACAAGACTCCAACCAAGCCAATAGGAGGCCTCAATGAAGAATCTAAAATACGCATCCTCAATTCTTAGCATTTTATTCGTGGTCGTCTGCTTCCAAATTTCTGCGTTGGGGCAAACGGCTGATGACAAAAACAGACTGGCCACAATCAGCGGCGCCGGGTCGAGCGTCAGGTGGGACGTAGCAGCTCCAAACGCAGGCGGGGCGGTGACCATCGCGGCGCCGGATGGCAGGATATTCCGCCGGGAGTTCAAATCAGGCGGCGCTGCCGAATTCACGCTTTCTGATTTGGAAGGCAACAGGTTGCCAGATGGCGTCTACACATACGAACTGCGTCTGAGCCCCGTCAAGGACAAACTCGCGGCGGTACGCCGCAGAGACGACGAACCTGAAGATGTGCGGGCAGCGCGGAGACCGTCGGCGCTCCCAAACCTCGTCCAGTCAGGAAGCTTTTCAATACTGAACGGCGCGGTAGTTGTTCCCGGAAGCATGGTAGAAGGGCAGCGACAAGCCGCTAAGATTACTATGGAGCGACCCCTGTCGGCAGTTACGGCCAGCGACGCGAAAAACAGAAGCCAGTTACATCATCCGCTTCTGATCGCGAAACCTGATGACGTGATTCCTGATGATCTAATCGTGCAGGGCAGCGCCTGCGTGGGACTTGATTGCGTTGACGGCGAAGTCTTCGGCTTTGACACCATCAGGGTCAAAGAGAACAACACGCGGATCCAGTTTGACGACACCAGCGCCGCGGGCTTCCCCCTCAACAACTGGCAGATACGGGCGAACAGTTCAGCCGCCGGGGGCGCGAGTTTTCTGGCTTTCGTCGATCAGGGAGCGGCTGGCAATTCCGAAACCGGCACGATTGTTTTTGAAGTCGACGCCGGCGCGCCGGCCAATTCAATGAAGGTGGCCAGCACCGGCAAAGTCGGACTCCGGACCGCGACGCCAGTCCTGGATCTGCACATAAACACCAGCGACACTCCGGCCCATCGACTGGAACAAAACAATTCGGGCGGCTTTACGGCACAAACGTGGGACATCGCCGGCAATGAAGCCAACTTCTTCGTCCGCGATGTAACCGGCGGTTCACGTCTTCCCTTCCGCATTCGGCCCGGCGCGCCGACGAGTTCGCTCGACATCAACGCGGCCGGCAGTGTCGGCATCGGCACCGCAGCACCCAACAAGTCTGGCGTTACCAGGGCGATAACTGTGAACGGAAGTGCTGATGCCATTTATGAGTGGGCAATTGCCGATGTGCGGAAAGCGACGATGTATCACAACAACACTGCCCTATCAATTACTAACAATGTGAACGGCGCTCTGACATTAGGCACGAACAACGTTGAGCGACTGCGCGTCGAGGGTGGCGGCAACGTCGGTATCGCAACCGCCGCGCCAACTGCCACGCTTTCTGTCAACGGAACTGCCAACAAGCCGGGTGGCGGAGCGTGGGATGTTTTTTCGGACGAGCGCTTGAAAAACGTCAAGGGCCGGTTCAATAGCGGACTCCAAGCCGTCATGCAGTTGCAACCGATCCGCTACGAATACAAGCGGGACAATGCACTCGGTATTAAGTCAGAAGGCGAACATGTCGGCTTTGGCGCACAGGCACTGCAAAAGGTTATTCCCGAAGCGGTGACGAGAAACGCTAACGGCTATTTGCAGGTCAACAATGATCCAGTCATCTGGACGATGCTCAATGCGATTCAGGAGCAACAGAAGCAGATTGAACAACTGAAAGGACAAATTAAGCAGTTGCGCGCGCGCTCGCACAGGCGCAGGTAGTAGACAGAAACGGGGAAACGGGGGAATGGGGAAAAGGGAAAGAGGGAACATTCCAAGTGCCTTCTCCCCTGTTCCCCTTTTCCCCTATTTCCTTTTCCCCTACCGTCCTTACACCTGCACATCCAAAAACTTCGCGCGATGTTTTGGCTCCGGCAGCAGGCACGATTCGTGTTTGCCGAAGACACGATAGCGATTAAGCGCCACAAATTTGTAGACGACGTCGCGCAATCCTCGCGGCAGCACGCGGGCGATTCCCGCCAGACTCCAAATCCCGCCCAGTTGCGTCAGCATGTACAGGATCGCATCCGAGCGCGCCAGCAAAGTTTCGTCAGATCGCTCGTGGTTCTTCACTACATAGACGGTGTTGAGGTCGTGAGGATCCACGCCATGACGCGTCATCAGGCGATTCGCGAATTCGCTTTGCAGCGAAGCAAACCTAAAACGATCTTTCCTGTCACGTTTCAGCAGAAACTGAACGAGGTGGTTACACAGGCCGCAAACGCCGTCATAAAGAACGATTGGGTTGGAGTCGGTTGTAGACACGGTGTCAGGTACTAAACGCACGGCTGCTCGTTGGGCGCAAACTAAAAGTTTGCGTTACATCATTTGAATTCAAACGATTTGATGTAATCGTTGAAGGCCTGGTCCCAATGGGTGACAGTTTTTTCCGGGCCGGTGAGTTTCACGAAGTAGGAGCCCTTCGGCGTTTCGATAACTGCACCACGCAGACGGTAAATCGAGTTGCTGTCTTTAGGAGTACTGTCCTGCGACATACCTCCTGAATAGTTACCCAGGACGTCAACTGTAGTAACTTGCAGCCCGTTAACAGTCAGCGTTTCCGTTTTGGCTTTATCTGTGGAGGCAGATCCATCGGGTTGTTTTACCTGATTGACCCAGCGTTCGATGTTCGCCTGAGTCGTACCACCCTGGCCGGGTCCAAAATAAAAAACTACCAGCAACGCGTCTTCCCCATCACCTTCGGCCTTCGGTAATTTGTATTGGGCCAGGCGCATTTCCGAAGTCGGCTTTTCCACCGTCCAACCTTCGGGCACTTTGTAACTCACGTCGCCTGCGGCCGGTTGGGATGACGGAGCCGAACTACTTGTGGATTGCGAAGCCGAGCTACGTGGCCCGCCGGATACAGAACCCTTCGAGCAACTTAAGCAAATAAGCGCAAGCGTCAATATGGCGATGATTGGTTTCAGCATGATGCAGATTTAATCGCAACACATGAACCTGCCGCAAGCGCTCAGCGGGTGGGCCTTGCGATTGCAGCTCGATCAGCCCGCGTTCACGGTTCAGGCGTCGAAAGCAAATAGACCGCAAACGATGCAAGCCAGTGTTCACCAGCGTAGTCACCGCTCGCTACGTGGGCCAGCGCATCGCTCAAGTGTATGCGCGCTGAACTTACCAGTACCTTTCGCGCCGGATCAGTTCGCGGCAGCGCGTTCGCGATACTGCGCATACACCAGGCGCGACTCAAATTCAGTCCATCCAGATGGACGAGCTTGGGATCGCTGCGGTCCGTTACCGTTGCGGGTTGCAAAAGCGTTTGCGGTATTCCAGCCGCGAGTCGCGGCAGAAAGCGATCAAACCATTGGCGAAACTCCGCCGCGCTCATCACCCGTCGCATCAAGTCCGCCTCCAGCAACGCCGGTGAAAAGAAATCTTCGCCACCTGGCTCCCAGGCGCCGGGATAATTTCTGTCGTTCGCGAAATACGTTCGGCTTCGTTCAGCGATAAGCGCGGCCAGTTTTTTGTTGCCGCTCGTCGTTGCGTAGTCAAACGCGAAAGCCAGACCGAAAGCGGTGTTCGGATGGACGCCGGTGCGGATCGGATAGGTCTGCTTGGGCAGAAATAAGATATACGAATCAACCAGAGCGTCGACGAGCGGCTGCAAGTTCCCAGACCACCTCTTAGCGTCACCATCGTTAGACAAGGAAAGTTCCTCGGCAAGTTTGAGCAACCAGGCCCAACCGTAGGTTCGTTCAAACGACTGGCGATTTTTCTGCTTGAGGTACGCAACCTCGGCGAGAATATTCTCTGCGCTGAGATTAGCGTCAAGCGCTTTCCGGATGTCGCCGGCTTCGGGCAGATCGGGAAACAGTCTCAGAAGACGCACCAGCATCCAGTGGCCGTGAACTGAGGAATGCCAATCGAAACAGCCATAGAAAGCGGGGTGCGACGCTTTGGGACTCTGGACGTCCGGCGCGTCGTTCATTACATGATCGGGTTTGTTTGGATACTCTCGAGTGATGCACTTCAGCGCCAGCTGAGCGAAGTGCGACGCCTGAGATTGGGTGAGTTCATGATTTGATGTGGTTGACCTGTTGACCTGTGCGTGTACTGAAACTGCTAACAAGAGCAAGACTGCGGCGGCGAAAGTGACTGTAATTATTTGTTTGTGCACCTGTGTCTCCCAGTGATTCCGGTTGCCCTTTCTCATTAACACCGTCGCTTCAGCGCGGTGTCCCAAGTATGCGTCTGCACTGAAAACCGTTTAAACGGTTTCCGATTCATGAGCGTTGCTTACACCGGGCTGAAGCCACGGTGTTAATAAGAAATCGACGATGACTTGTTTGTCGCCTCACTAATTCAACTTCGATTTAGTATCGGTGCGATGGTCGCCCGATATGAATGTGCGGTCCGGTGGCGGTGCCGGGGATCGCCTGGCGAAACGCGAGGAAAGGAATGCCATTAGCTCGCAGGAAACCCAGCAGAGCCTGTCCTTCCGGGCCGTCGGGATTCAGCGAAACATCCATAGCGTTCCGATGATCCAGGCGCCAGCGATCGTGAATAGCCCCCTGGCCAAACACAGCGATGGGCAATGGTTTCTTGAATGCGTCCTGAAAGAACCGCTGTACTTTGAAGGCGTCTGACAATCCCCAGATGGCCGCTCCATTGTAACGAATCATCGCCGTAGTACTCACCAGGCCACCCTTTCGCATAGGTCTCCTGGCGAATTTCGCTTCGGCTTCGGCTTCAAGCAGCATGCCCGCAACCTGGGAGTCAGCAGTAGCAATCCGCTGGTCAACTTCAGCCACCTTGTCCTTCGCCTGCGCCAGCTGAGCCTCACCTGCTTCCAACGCGTTTCTTGAGATTAAACCTGCAGCGAATAGTTCCCGTGATTTGATCAGTTCATCTTCAGCTTTGCCTATACTCTTTTCATAACTCGTCCGTAGCTTCGCGAGACTCAGCTTGTACTCGTCCGTCGCCTTTACAAACTCTTCGCGGAGTCTGGTAAGTTCATCTTTCGGCTTTGCTGAACCGGTTTTAGTCTGAGCCGGCTTGGCTCGCCGCGTCCCGGCGCGAGGTTTCGTCACACCTTTTCCTTGCGCGCGCAGAGTTTTCGGTATAGCGAACAACAGAAAAAGGAGTATGAGACCAGCAACAATCAGTCTGGCAAACGGCGATAGCTTCCGCCGGCAGACAAGACTGTTGACGGATCGCTGCTTCATGATTTTCTGGTCCGCAGCTCGAGCTCGGAGTTGACCTCACCGCCGATGAGAATCGCGAGGCCGGTAAAATAGAACCAGAGCATCAGCACGATCAGCGCCCCGAGCGAGCCATAGGTTACGCTGTAGGAATTGAAGAAGTGTAGATATAGCCTGAAACCAAAAGAGACGAGTAACCAGAGAACAACCGCGGTTATGGCCCCGCCGGTCCACAGTCTTCGCTTTGGGCGACGGTCATTTGGCGCGAGGTAGTAAATGAGATCGAAGGTAAGCAACAGAAACGCCAGGGCGATCGGCCACTGCAAAATCTTCCAAACAATTTTGAAGGCAGCACTGAAACCGAAATGCGCCGCAACCCGATCGCCGAGGTGCCCGCCAAAAAATACTACTGCCAGTGCGACAACGATAAACAAGGAAACCATGATCGTCAGGAAGATGGCGACGAGTCTTACCTTCCACCAGGGGCGATTCTCCTTCACGGCGTAAGCAACATTCAGCGTGGAGCTGATTGCGCCCATTCCATTCGAGGCCGCCCACAAAGCAGCCAGAATTCCCAGCGAGAGTTTGCCCCCGCCGCGCGCCTGCGTAATCTCATCGAGTGTGGTGTGCACCAGCGTTACCGCGGAATTCGGCATCACCGTCGCCAGGTATGAAATTAACTTGTTGTGCAGATCTGATCCTGACCCGGCAACATAACCGAGCAGAGTGACCAGAACCAGCAGCAGAGGAAAGAGTGCCAGCAGAAAATAATAGGATAGTTGAGCGGCGCGCCCGAGGAGGTCGTGATCGTTGAAGCGCTTCCAAATGCAGCCGGCAAAGTTTTTCCAATCCAAAACGGAAAGACTCCTTAAAGGAAAGTCGAAAGTCCAACGTGCAATGTCCAAAGTCTAACCCGAAACGCATTCGGGAATTAAACCTGTAACATTGCAGATCTGACGTTGGACGTTGGACTTTGGACTTGGGACTAATGTTCCGTCACTTGACCATCGTGCCAGTTCGTCCCCAGCGAGTATTGAGGAGAAAGTTTGAGAGAGGGTTGGTGTCGGACGACGGTGCACTTTCGTCGTAAGACCAGTAGACAAACATTGCGCGCCCGATTACAAATTCGCGCGGGACAAAACCCCAATAGCGGCTGTCCTCGCTGTTTTCGCGATTATCGCCCATGACGAAGTATTTGTTTTCGGGTACGACTAATTCCTTTCCATTTCCTTCGTGAGTGAAGGCGTCAAAGTCCTCACTCCTTTGGTCATCGCCGGAACCCGGGTGGTAGTAAACGTTGTAAGTTTCGCCCGGCTTGCGAGGTGGATCATTTTCAGCTACCAGCGGCGACTTCTCATCGCGCTTATCGACCGCCTCAATGCGATGTTCCGGAAGAGGTTTTCCGTTGACGATGACGTTCCGGCCCTCAATGCTAATGCGATCGCCGGGTATGCCGATAACTCGTTTGACGTAGTTGGTAACGATCGGTTTGTTGGTAGGACTGTCGTCCCGGTGCGGATCGTAACGATTCCCCGGATACTTGAAAACGATGATATCGCCACGCTTGATCTCGCGCTGCGGCAGAAATGGCAGGGTCTTTCCCGGCGCAAAAATGAATTTGTTAACTAAAAGGTGATCTCCGATAGTAATGGTGTTCTGCATCGACCCGGTCGGAACTTTGACCGCCTGTACAATAAAGGTCATCCCAAACAGAGCCATGATCACGGTCACGACCGCCGACTCAAAGTACTCTCGCCAAACAGACTTTGGCGGACCGGTTGGCTTTGTTTCCGGCTCGGGCGATGAACCATGACCATTGCGATTAAAGACTCGCGAAAAAGCAGACGTCTTCGGAGTCGCTTGCGTCTCAGATACCTTGGTTGAAACTGGCCGGCTGGAAGGATTGCTCATTATCAAATCATCCTAGATACGTTAGGTGCAACGGTCAAGTTTGCCTCGCTCATTTCTGGATGGTCGTTTTCGCTGAATGGCTTCCAGAACAAAACCGAACCATGGTCGAGCCAGGCCTGCTCTCAACCCTCTTTATCGTTAGTTCTCATCATGGCCAGCGCCTCTTTGGCGGCAGCCGCCTCGGCCGTTTTCTTTGAGCGACCCTCCGCCCGCACGCTGCCATTGTCCCAACTTACTTCGACATGGAAAGTGCGACGATGCGGCGGCCCAATCGACTCGACTACCAAATACTTTGGTGCGGGTCGCCGTTCGGCCTGCAGTCTCTCCTGCAGCATTGTCTTATAGTCGGCTTCCGCCGCCGCACTGGGTGTGACCTTCTGCAGTTCTTCACCCAGCGCTCGTTGGACAAACTGTGTGGCCGCCGGCAGTCCCCCATCAACAAAAATCGCGCCAGTTATCGCTTCTAACACATCGGCCAGCAGCGCGTCCTTGCGACGGCCACCGCTCATCTCCTCGCCACGGCCGAACCGTAGAAAGCTGCCGAGGTTCAATCGCAACGAGGCTTCCGCCAGGGTGGAGGCACTCACCAGGCGGTGCTTCATTCGCGAAAGTTCACCCTCAGTGCCGGCCGGATAAGCCTTGCAAAGATAATCAGCAACTACCAAACCCAACACGGAATCGCCAAGAAACTCCAAAGCTTCGTTGTGAAGTTGACGCGCCTGATCTTCCGCTCCGGGAGCCACCTGTTCGTGTGCCCACGAGCGATGCGTGACAGCGCGTTCCAGCAGCGCGCGATTTTCGAACTTGTAGGCGAGAACGGTTTCGAGCAGGTCGAGGTCCGGAAGTGTAATCCCCTGTTTCTTCAAGGCAGGTCCAATTGTAATAAAGCCGGAAGTGTCGTCAGACTCGGGCGACAGGGCTTCCGGCTCTCTGAACTAAAAAGTTCTCAAGGGCGATGGCAATCTTACGGACGCCGATGATTGTTGCGCGTCTTTGGTTTCGCCACCACTTTCTTTGCCGTCTCCGCAGAAGTTGTAGTCGTCTTCGGGGCAGTCGTCGTCGTTCCCACAGGAGCTCCAGACGTTTTATTTGCCGCCGGCACTGCAGTGCCGTTCCCGGCTGCGGTCGAGCCGTTTGCCGGGGTAGTCGTTGTTGGCGCCGCAGGCGGGAGCGTTGTCAGCGGAGTCGGTATCGCAGGCAATGGCTTCGTGAGCACGCTGGCAATGAACTCGTTCATACCGACTTCGGAGTCATTATTCCGGAATTTGTACCAGGTGCTCAGGGCCTCCGTCCAATCTTTCTTCTGCGCCTGGTTTTTTGCGTCGCTCCCCGACAAGGCAACGGCGCGAGCATACGCATCGATCATTCTGTCGATAATCTGACCAATATTTGCAAGCGCAAGCTTACTCTCTGGCGTCTCGTCTTTCCCGAGAAACTTAGTTTTGTAGTCAGCCGATAGTTTGGGATAGGGGCCAGTTTCATAGGCAGCAGCGACGAAATAGTACTCCCAGGGTTCTTTCTTCAGGTCCGTTTCATACTGAAGTGCCTTGATGAGCTCACGCAGCGCCTCTTCTGGATTTGATTTGACGGCCAACCGGCCGACCCCGTGATGGAGATAAGCCAGCGTATCGTCCTTTCCCTTGAAGGGAGCCCAAGGCGCTGATTTGCCATCCAGGCTTTCCGGAACTTTGCCGGATTCGATCATCTCGATCGCCTTTCTGGAATAGGTCAACGAGTCGGCATTGAACGTTTCGCTCTTGGTCGCAGGCGCCGCCATGTGTATCCCCGAGTATCCCAGATCGATCATAACTCTCAGGTTGTTGGGATCATCGGCGAGAATCTCCTTACCCAGCGCGAAAGCTTCGGCGAACTTTTTGTCGCCGTACAGTAAAGGCTGAAATCTCAGTTTCCGATTTTCCTTTTCGTAAAGTCCATTCCACTTTTTGAGATAAGTTGTGTACTGATCTTCCGTTGGGGAACAGCTCAAATATCTCTTCGACGCTTCGTAAGCTCTCGCGGTATCGGTAGTTCGAAGCTTAGTAAAATCGCCATACCAGGCTACCTTATTTTCATCGGTGCACTGCCCCTGAGCTGGCGAGGCCGCCGGCGTCTGCGCTTTAAGTTCATTAACGTTCGCAAACACTGGTAACAGGACCAGGGCAGCGTAAATTGCCAATACCCGAATCGTCTTTGTCATTAGTCGTTCACAACCTCCAAGTTCTCACTTTCAGATGCCCTCGCTGGGGACGAATATCTCGTTCACTAACCTAGCAAATAACGCGCCACTAAGATGCCGACTCACAAACGGCGGTTGCCGATCTGGGCTGTTGTTCTACGTTAGCAGGTCAGGAGAGAACTCAAATTGAAATGAAACCCCAAACAGAACGCCCGCAATATTCCTGCAACTCTCATAGGCTGTCAAGGCGTGAAAGCTGGCGGGAGAAAGAAATAAAGCTCGCTCCAAAAAGCCTTTGCGCCGGACATCGTTTACAGCTTACGAGGTTCCGGCGCAAATGGGTTGGCAGAGATTGCAATTCTCTTGTAACTAAGGCTGCAGATCCTGTGTCCTTCGCGGTCTGTCGTCTGGTTGTTGCGTTGGCGGAACAGGAGACTTGGCAGGCGTAACAACCTTTTGAGTGTCGGTTTTCGGCGCCGGCGTGTTGATTGGATTTATTACGCGTTTGACGTTTGAAGGCGCCGACTCAGGCACCAGCTTGTGCGTCGGCGAAGGTGTCGCCACCGCACTTGAATTGTCAGTGTCTTCGGCGGCTGTACCTTCCTGATCGGCAATCATGTCGTCGCCCTCTTCGGTCCCTACTTCCTTTTCTTCGTCATCCGGAGTGTTGGCGATCTGAAGGTTTGTGGGAGTGCCGAAACGGTCGTGCAAGTCGCGGTAGATCTTGCCGGCAACAGCAGCCGGGAGATGATGATGAGCGTCAGTTCCACGGGTAATTACTACGACCGCGAGTTTGGGATTAGCGAGCGGCGCATAGGAAGTGAAGAGTCCTACCCAGCTTCCGCCGCCGCCATTACAGGTGCCGGTCTTTCCAGCAACCGTTTGCAGCGGATCATACGCTTTCCGCCCGGAACCGTAGTTAACTGAACCGATCATTCCCGGAATCATTCGTTGCAAGACGTTGCCGTCTATATCGAGTTTGCGACGCATTTTTGGCTTGAATTTGGCGGAAGGCTCTTGAGCCCCTGGAACCTGCGGCACCAGCAGTTTTCCGCCGTTGGCCATAGCCGAAACGAGATTGCCCAATTGCAAAGCGGTGACTTCGAATCCGTCTGCATAAGAAAACATCCGGTGAAGCGCAAAACCAGGCCCCATCTCCGGCAGGCGGCCGGCAAATTCAAACGGAACATTCGCTCCAGTTTTTTCGCCCAGGCCCATTTCCTTCGCGTAGTGGATCATCTTGTCGAAACCAAGGCCGCTACCGACGCGTTCGAAGTAGCCGTTGTCAGAGCGCGCCAGCGCTGAAGTCAGATCCATGCGCGAGCGATCAGATACCAAGGTAAGCTCTGCGGGGGGAATAACGTTTTCTGAAAGGCCCGCCACTCCGGTAACCAATTTGATTGTCGAGCAAGGCTTGAATCCTCGCCGCACGCCCCACTCCTGGTTGACTATCGAATAGACTTTGCCAGTCATCGGATCCATGACCACCACTGTTCCGGCATGATTGCCGAGCGCATTGATCGCAACCTGGCGCACCTGAGGATCTTCCCCACTCGTGTTGTCTCGCGAAATCATTCCCTGAACTTCGTCGCGCAAGGCCTTGTCGAGCGCACGCTGTCGGGCAATCGCAGCTCGTCGCGCAGCCTCGGCGCGGCGCCGGGCTTCAAGAATTTCACGTCGACGTCTCGAACCCATTCGTCGCAGCTCAGCCGTACGTTCGCGCTTAGTTAACGGGCGGCCACGCCTTCGTTCAAGGGCCTTCAAGAACGCGGCTTGTTCACGGGCGCTTTGAATGCGCTCGCGCCTGAGGTCCCTTCGCGACAAGCGAGCTGAAACGCGAGATCTGCCACCGCGTCGCGAGTTTCTGGAAACACGCTCGCGCCGATTTGAGCGCCGGTCTCTTGCCGAAAGTTTTTTGCTTCTTTCCGAACGCGAAGCGCTGCGACGGCTATTCTTTGCCCGGGCGTTGTTTGAACGTTTCTTGGCGGCGTCTGCAATGTCAAAAGGGAGGACGAGAAGGACGATAAGGATAAATGCGAAAGAAAAAATGCGGGGGTACCGATTGCTCGAAGTCATCAGGGGTCTATTACCTTTCTACGGGTTTGGTCTTGCTCAGCTGCCTGAGCCTCGCCGAAAATTCTACGCCGTGTAACACATCGGGAAAGGCCTGGAAAATGTCGATTCTCAAATGCAAAAAACTGTCCTGGCAGTCCTGAGAGTCCAAACGCTCTCGTAAAAACCCTTGTTTTCTTTTGGACCTGAGGGTCCTCTTCTTTGAGGTGGGAGAATTCCCCGAATTGGCGGTCCCTGGGGACATTGCTTCGAGACCGCGGCGACTATAACATCTGAAATCGCCAGGAACAATACAAAAGTAATCTTTTGTACACAACTGGTCACATTGCAATCTTTCTGTTCTTTCTTAGTACAGAAAACGCGGAATGCTGACAACGATCCAGCTGTTATTCTCCCTCAAACTCTTATGAGGACTTTGCAAATCTTTAATAGTTTTCGCGCCCGCCTGGTGCTGTTGCTGGTCGTGCTTCTCGGGCTGACGCTGGGCGTGCAGTACTACGTAAACCTGCAATCGGCAAAGCGAAATGCACGCATGCTGGTTGAGCAGGAGCAGGCGATTATGGCTGGCGTGGCGCTGGGAGTTAACAGCATCTCGAGCGCGAAGTATCTCGATCAAATTAGAAGCACCGTACGCGAGCCACTGCTTGATGAGCCGAATGGGCGCGTGCGTAATGTGCTTGTGGTAGACAGCGACGGAAATGTCACAGACAGTCTTAGTAAGGACTACGCGCCAGGGAAGAACGCCGATGAAAGCCCGCGCTATGTGAAGATCACGGAGATACCTTTGCCGCCTCTGAGAAGTGCGGTCGATCTACCGGATGAAGGCCAGCAGTTACCGGGTTGGTTAACCGCGTCACAATCACCACTCGCCGGCGAACCTGGTGCGTTTTACTTTCCCGTGGGAACCCAACAGGGGCGTTTGTATGTAATCGTCGTACTCGGTTCAACCAACACTCTGAGAAGCATTCTCCAGCGTCAAGCTTCTCGTTCGGCGCAGTACACGCTTTTGCTGCTGCTCGCAACGACATTAGTCACAGGCATCTTTGTCTGGCGGTTTACGCGACCAGTGAAACGCTTGTCAGTTGCGGCCCAGCGCGTAGCAACCGGCGACTTCGAGGTACGCGTGCCGACTGACCGTAACGATGAGATGGGTGCGCTGGCGGTCGCGTTCAACGACATGACGACGAAGCTGGGAAGCCTGCGCGAGTTGGAATCGAAGCTTCATCAGGTTGAGAAGGCGGCGGTGGTTGGACGTCTGGCCGCTGCCATCGCCCATGAGATTCGCAATCCACTAAACTACATCAATCTCACTTTGGATCACCTTCGCTCATCCTTTGCCCCGGAAGACCCCGCGAAGCGCGAAACTTTCGAGCGGCTTGCGAATCAGCTCAAGTCTGAGGTCCAGCGAATCAATCGCCACATTACGGATTTTCTCAAATACTCGCGGCCTTCCACACTCGTGCTTGAAGCCCTCGACCTTCGCCTCGAAGCGGAAGATGCCTTGCGCGTAGTTGCCGGTCAGGCAGCCGAGAGGGGGGTCGATACCAGTCTGGAAGCTGAGCAAAAACTGCCGCAGGTCGTGGCTGATAAGGATTCCCTGCGCTCTGTTTTTACCAACCTCTTAATCAATAGCCTCGAGGCGATAGATGGCGGCGGCGGAGCTGTTGGGATTAAGCTGATGGCGGAAACATCAGACAGCGCGCGAGTTGAGATTAGTGATACGGGAAAAGGAATCGCGCCCGACGACATTGCCAAAGTATTCGAGCCTTACTACTCGACGAAGGAAACGGGTACTGGCCTTGGACTTGCCATTGTCAAGAAAGCAATTGATGATCATGGCGGTTCAATCAGCGTAAGTTCAAAACAAGGCAGCGGGACGACATTCGTGATCATCCTGCCGGTAAAAGGAGGAAAGGATGAGGGATGAAGGATGAGGAAAAGCAGTAGGCAGTAAGCAGAAGGCAGTAAGCAGAAATCAAATCCCACTCGCTGTGGTTATTGTTTTCTGCCTACTGCCTTCTGCTTACTGCCTACTGCCTTTTCGCATCCTTCAGCCTCAGCCTTCAGCTTATGGCTCGTAAAACGATACTCGTAGTAGACGACGAAAAATCGCAGCGTGAAATCCTCGAGATGATTCTATCCGGGGAAGGTTATGACGTAACCACCGCTTCGTCAGGCGAAGCCGCAATCAAGTTTGCCAAGGACCGGCGATTCGATCTTGCCCTGACGGATCTCAAGATGACAGGCATGGATGGCATTGAGTTACTCCAACATCTGCTCGGCCTTGATTCTTCGATAATCGTCATTCTTCTAACGGCGCATGGCTCGATCGAATCGGCGAAGGAGGCTTTGCGCCGCGGCGCGTTTGACTATCTCGAGAAACCCTACGACAAGACCGCCCTCCTGGACACAATCAATCGGGCGCTGAAGAAGCTTGACGCCCTCGACACAGAAATTGTTTCTGCCTCGCCAAATATGGAGTCGGTCAAGCGGATGATACTCAAGGTAGCGCGGTCAAATTCAACCGTGCTCATTCGCGGCGAATCCGGCACCGGCAAGGAGTTGATCGCGCGCGCCACCCACAATCAGTCTCCGCGCGCACAGGAGATGTTTCAGGCGGTCAACTGTGCGGCGATAAATGAAAATCTGCTGGAATCGGAACTGTTCGGCCACGAAAAAGGTTCATTCACCGGCGCACACGCTGAGAAAAAGGGCCTGTTTGAAATCGCGGATCGGGGCACGCTTTTCCTAGACGAGATCGCCGAACTCGATGTCGCAATGCAGGCCAAACTCCTGCGGGCCCTGCAGGAGCGCAAGATTAGACGCGTTGGCGGCACTCACGAGATCAGTGTTGACGTCCGCGTAATCGCCGCGACGAACCGCGACCTCCGGGCCATGGTTACTGATGGCAGGTTTCGCGACGACCTTTACTATCGCATCAATGTGCTCTCGGTTGACGTTCCGCCATTGCGTGAACGACGCGAAGATATTCCGGTCCTTATCGACTACTTCGTCAAGAAGCACACTCGCAACACCTCGCGGCTGGTGCGCGGGCTGACGGCGGAAACGCGGAAGCTGATGATGGATTACAGCTGGCCGGGCAACGTTCGCCAGCTCGAGTCGGCCATCGAGCGCGCGATTCTTCTTTGCGAGGGCGACCAAATAACAGTCGAGGACCTGCCTCTGGAAGTGCGACAGGAATCTCGTCCCGTTGCCGAAGGCGCGTTTAAGTTGCCGCCGGAAGGCATTAGTTTTGAAGACGTCGAACGCGGTCTGATCATGCAGGCAATGGAGCAGACCGATTACAACATCACGAAATCCGCCAAGCTCTTAGGGCTGACTTTCCGTACGCTGCAATACCGGCTGGAAAAGTTTGGCATCAAGAAACCGGACGGTACTAAAGAGGCAGAGGGTTAGAATTAGAAAATACTGCCCAGCGAATCATCGCTCAAACCGCAAGCATGAGTTGGTCACTCGTTCTAACGGTGTACTCGACAACACCAGAATTGAACGGAGGCTCTCCCAATGAAACTCGTCAAGATCGTCGTCTTCCTGCTCCTTCTCCTCTCACTTTCCAGTTGCGGCAGACTTTCCACCTACTCCATGAGGCCGGCGGCAGAATCTGTCGCAGAAGACCGGAAGGACCAATACAAGACAACCACCCAGGTCTCGCTCCAGCAAGCAGGTCAGTCGCAGTCGATGACTGAGGCTATGAACCGAAAGATGCTTCAGAACGGCGATCTCACCCTTGAGGTTGAGAATCCAGCCGAGGCGGAACGGAAGATCAGTTTGATCACGGATGCGGTTGGCGGATTCGTAGTGAATTCTGAGTCAAAACAGCATGACTCCGGTGAGCCGGGGAAGCAATATCTCGAAGTGAATCTGGTTATTCGGGTACCAGCAGCGCAATTTCAGACTGCCTTCGACCAGATCCTCGGCACGGGGAGCCGCGTGATTCAGCGGAAGCAAACCGCTCAGGACGTCACTGAGGAGTTCATTGATCTCGAGGCCCGGATTAGAACCCAAAAGGCACTGGAGCTCCAGTTTCTCGAGATTATGAAGCAGGCGACGAAAGTGCCTGACGCGCTTGAAGTGCAGCGTCAGATTGCCGAGGTCAGAACGGAGATCGAGAAGCTTGAAGGCCGCAAACGGTTCCTGGAAAACCACGCCAGCTTGTCGACCATCAACGTCAGTCTACAGTCGCCGGCGGCCATCGCCGTTAACACTTCAGGATTCCGCAGAAGCGTGCGAGAAGCAGTCGGAGATAGCGTAGACATTGGAATCGCGATCGTGTTGTTTCTGATTCGCTTCGTAATTGTGATGATCCCGATTTTCTTTTTGCTCATTCTTCCGCTAGGACTGATCGCGCGTTTTTTCTGGCGCCGGACAAAAGGATCACTGTGGTCTCGCGAACGGAAGGCCAATTCGCAGCCCCCGGCCCCTCCAGACAACCCAATGGATTCACCGCCGAGGTAATTGCAAATCAGCCAAAAGGACATGATGACTCAATCCACTCGCACTTCACTTACTTGTCTATTAATAATGTTCGTCAGCGCAGCTTGTGCCAGGACTGACTCAAATTCGGGCGCTGAACCAGCGGCTTCGTCAGGAAGTAAAAAAAATAGGTCGGAAAGTGTGGTGAAAGCCGCAGCCCAACGCGTGGAAATTCCGGCAGGCGGCTCCGCTGAAGCCACCGTTCGGATCACAATTCAGAGCGGCTACCACGTCAACGCAAACCCGCCGACATTTACTTACCTGAAGGCAACCGAGTTGGAGATTACTCCTTCTGATGGCGTTTCCGTTGCCTTTATTAGTTATCCGAAAGCATTGGACAAGAAGTTTCCCTTCGCGGAAAAACCGCTCGCAGTTTATGAGGGCGACACAGACCTGAAGCCTACGCTGAAAGCTGACCAGGCGGCAAAAAAAGGCGAACGATCCATTCCCGCCCTTTTGCGCATCCAAGCGTGCGACGATCAGCTTTGTTATCCGCCGGGAACGATTGAACTCGCAATTCCGGTGAACGTTAATTAGTCGTCACGCAAACATTCGTGAAAACTTTTTGGATGATCGTCGCCGCTGTCGCCATTGTAGTGGCGGGCGTTTTTCTTTGGCGCGGAGACTTCGACACCGCTTTTGTGGTAGCGGCGCTCGGAATGGTGGCGTGGTTTCTTAATTATCGCGTGCAGATGAAAGAAATCACGACCGCGGCGGATCTTGAGGAAAAGAACAATCGGCGTGAAGAAGAGGCTTATGAAGATCTGGACGATGAATAAGGAATTTGGATTTCGAACGCTTGCGGTTGCTCTGCTCCTGACAGCGGGGTTCTGCTTCACGACGACGGTTGCGCGCGCCTCTGACGAAAGCGACGTACGCACCGTCGTTCAGCAAGTTTTTCAACAACTACAAGCGCGAGACTTCGGTTCAGTCTACGATTCCCTGCCCTCATCAACTCGCACGCGCACCTCGCGCGATCGTTTCATTAACGCCTTGACGCGATCTCAGGATCGCTACGTTCTGGATCGAATAAATATTGGAGCAGTGCGCGTCGCCGGCAATCTCGCCATCGCGGATACGGAACTTTACGGTCGTCTCGCCAAACCAATTGAAGCTGAGGGAAAGATCGTAGTGCAGCAGTACCTCGTGCGCGAGGACGGCAAGTGGCGAGTGGCCACCGGCGATAACGCCACGATTCAACGCTTTCTGAAAGCGAACCCTACCTTCGCGCGCAAGTTTCCCATTCGCCAGCCGCGCATTTACATGAAACAGAATGGCAAGTGGGTGCTCTTCAACCTGGGAAGTAAATCGTAAATAGTAAATCGTGAATAGATAAGAACAGCGCAAACGGTCAAAAACTCCACACAGCTGCGCCCTGCGGACTCCTATTTACGATTCACGATTTACTATTTACCGCTCTTAGCTTAGCGCCAACAGGTCGTCAAAAGACAACTGCGAGTCGTCAACCGGTTCAGTGAATTCGCCATGACGAATCCGGGAACGAGGCACATCCAGCGCTTCGCGAACGGCGTCGAGATGGAAACGAATTATGTGAGGCGTGACTCGAACAGAAGGTATGCGCCGTTTGCGCGCAAGACGACGCACCGTTGACTCGCTAACCTGCAAGACTTTCGCAAGCTGGCGAGCAGTAAGGAACTCCTCACGCTCTTCCATAGCCTGATAGTAAATCGTGAATAGTAAATCGTAAATAGTAAAACTAGTAAATCGTGAATAGTAAATCGTGAATAGTTAAGACAAGGGTTAGCGGAAGCCGTCCTGGTTGCACATTTATTAGGGATTGGGCGGTTCTGAACTATTCACGATTTACTATTCACGATTTACTAGTTTTTCTATTTCCGATTTACTTTTTTATGGAGAGGGCTACGCGGTAGATGGCAGCACCATCAATTTCTATGTCTTTGCTGACCGGTTCGCCGCCGTTTGGTTTGGCGGTGACGCGATACTTCGCAACTTCAGGTGAGAGTCGGAAAACGAAGGAGCCGATCTCGTTTGTGACCCGGCCATCGATCTTTCTGGCCGTGCCGTCGCCCTCGATCTTTGCCAACTCGATGCGAACATTGGGCACGCTGCGATCATCCTGATTGAAGACGCTTCCCCGAATAAACGCAATCGAGCCTTCGTCAATCGCGAGCACCAAACGGTCACCGAGCGAACGCGTCTTTCCCGCTTTGACTTCGATGTCTTCAATGGTGCCGACGCTGAGTCCCGGCTTCCGTAAGGTCACGCCATAACGCCCTGGCGGCAATCGCAACACTACAAACTCACCATTCTTGTCGGTGACACCGCGCGCCACTTCGCGTTCGCCTTGCCTGACAATCACCGCGACGCCACCTGGTGTTCCGGTTTCAACTCGCACCTTTCCCTTGATGCCGCCCAGAGAACGATCCTGCGCGAAGCCACCGACCGAGAAGACGAGGATTAGAAACACCAACAACGATTTCAAATTTCTCTTCATTATCCTGATGATACCACCGCGCAATTGATGTGTCAGACAGCCGGCGTCCCGCTGCGCCCAAGCAGAATCGCATCTGGTTGATGCCTGGAAACTCTCTGGCTGTTGCCTTCGTACTTAACTATCAACCAGATGAGCGTATGACTACGACTTTGGCGGTGTCAGATATGCCTCGTATAATTCGGCGAAAGGATTTCTCCCTAACCGGCGCACAGTTCAAACGCTAAGTTCCAAATGAAAAAGTCTCGTCAATCAAGCAAGCTGCTCGCCTTTCTGTCTGCCGGCATACTCCTCGGCGCAGTAAATCTGCTACCCAGCTTAGCCCAGGAACCTGACTCCTCTAAGACCCAACGGCCACGACAAGTATTCCCGAGAGACGAGCAAGAACCTGACGAAGTGTTGAAGGTCGATACTGACCTTGTTTCTCTTGACGTATTCGCCACCGACGCCGACGGACGCCCGGTACGGACTCTGAAGCAGGGGGATTTCAAAGTTTACCTGGATAACATTGAGCAGCCACTCGCATTCTTCCAGGTGGAACGACGGAGCGGCGAACCGCGCCCGCTGGCAGTGGTATTCGCGCTCGACATTTCCGGGAGCATGACCGGAGAGGAGATGGAGCGTTTGCGTGTTGCGCTCCACGCGTTTTCCGCACAGCTCTCCGGTCACTCGGCGCTATACGCAGTCATGGCTTTCGGGATGAACGTAAAAGTGCTGCAAAAGTTTTCTTCCGAAACAAACAAGCTGGACAAGGCCTTCGATCGTATCGCGCGAGAGCCGAATGGAATGTCAACTCATACTTACGACGCAGTTGACGACGCGGTGCGCATGCTCGTTCGTCACGCGCCCCGCACGCGCGAGCGCCGTTTGATGAAGCGCGCGGTATTAGTGGTTACAGATGGTTTTCCGGTTGGTGATACGGTCTCAGTCAAAACCGTCATAGAACGCGCGAACGCCGCCGATGCCAGCATCTACGTGGTGACCCTGCCGTCTTTCTCTCGCGTGTTGGCTTCAGCATCGCAGGCTCCTTTGCCGACCCCTTTGGACGTTAGTGGGTTGGCTGAATTGACGGGCGGGCGCAGCGTCTATGCTGACGAGAGTAACTATGAACCTTTATTTCGCGCCCTGGCTGAGGAGGTGACTTCGGCTTACGTGCTGGCGTTCTATCCCCCCGAGCAGAAGCGTCGCGACGGTGAGTTTCATAATATTAGGGTTGAGGGTCCAGGCGGTCTGACTCTGAGGCAAAGTCGTCCAGGATTTCAGGCAGCTAAAAGCAGGAAGCAGGGGCAGTAGGCAGTCGGCAGGATTGCTGTGTATCCAATCGCTATCGTAGGCGCTACCGTTTGACCTGCCGACTGCCTACTGCCCCTGCCTCCTATCTCTTCAGAATTCGTCGTCGTCCTCGTCATCATCCAGATCATCTTCTTCCACGATATCCAGCTCTACCGGATCGAGTCCGACCACCTCAAGCTCGACACCACATTCCTCACAGGAAACGCTTTCACCTTTATCCGTGTCCGTATCCACATGGACATCCGCATCACACTCAGGACATGTTCCAGTCGGCACTTCTTTACCTCCAACAAAATTTAATAGGCAGCGATACATCCGACGTAATGCGGTGATCCTGCCTGACGCTTTGTGTGTCTGGCAACAATCTACCCGCGCCTGTCGCTTTTTGCAATACTCTTTTCTGGACTTTTTGGCCTGGTAGGACAGGCATTCCCGCCTGTCCGAAAGGGCAGTAAGGAGTGAGCAGTAAGCAGGGAGCAGCAAGCCGAAAATGCAGACCATTGGAATCTGATTTCTGCCCTCTGCCTCCTGCTCTCCTCCCTCCTGTTTTTCCACTGTGGCTTCCCACAGTCACTCAATCCGTACCAAACGCTGGCGGTCAACGTGATAACATGGCCGCCGACTGATTAGCGCCGCCTCGAAAACTTTGTAGCGAGAGCCAATAATTCCTCCATGTTCGCGTTTATTAAACGACGACGGTTCAGCTTCGCAATACTGGTTTGCTTCGTTGTTGTGCTTCTGGCTTCCTACTTCTCGCTCGCGCGAAATCAGAGGCGCGAGCTTCAAGCTACCGGCCCGGATCCTGCCCTTCACAATCACACCGCCAACAGTGCCTTAGCGCATTCCGCTTCCCTGGACTCAGATAGCGACGGCATCCCTGACACAGCTGAATTGCAAAGCTTTATGGACCGCGAGAACTTTCGCAAGTGGTTCACGCTGATCGCCGAGGGTCAGTTTTACCACTTGAGCGAACAGTGGAACGCAGAACAGAGAGACTGCGCTGGGTTGGTGCGGTTTGCGTGGCGCGAGACTTTGCGCCATCACGATCGCGCCTGGCTGCAAAAGATGGGGCCGTCGTATACGACGGTCGCAGCGGATGTTGCGCGCTACACGCTCGAGCAGGGCCCGTTGGGCGAGAAGCTCTTTCGCACGAGCTTTGGTTCTTACAAGGATGGCGAACTGTCTAACGGAACCTTCTCAGAATTTGCAGACGCGCGCAGTCTCAAAAGTTTCAACGCAAAGTTTATCAGCCGCGATCGCGCGGAGGCCAAACCAGGTGATCTGCTGTTTTTCTATCAACCGTGGGTCCAGAAGTTTCCCTATCACGTAATGATTTTTCTGGGCGCTGCGCAACTGGATGGCAATCGTTCAACCGACTGGGTGGTTTATCACACCGGTTCCTCGCCAACGGACGAAGGAACAGTGAAGAAGGTTGAACTCTCGGTTCTGGATCAGCACCCCAACAAACGTTGGCGGCCGGTGGAAAGTAATCCCAACTTTCTCGGCTTCTACAGATTGAAAATTCTCGATTGAACCTTGTCGACTAGCCCAAGGAGGGCTCCGGCCGTGTTTGAAATGAACTCTCGTTCTTATCGCGTTCTCACTACTTCTTTGATTTACCTGGTCGCGATTGCCGCGGCACTGACAGTCGCAACACTGCGTTCGCGAGCAAAGCCGCGCTCAGCAGAGCCCGCCCCCGTTTATCTCGAAAAACGTGTTCCGTCCAATAAGCCGTTCTTTTCCCTTTCGACTCATCGCACTTACGGCACCAGCGACAACACTCGTTTGTGGGTCGATTATCAGGGTGTTGACCATTTGGACTTTCGCGTTTACCAGGTCAAGGACCCGCGGAAGTTTTTTGCCGGTCTCGACAACCCCCATCAGATGGGAGAGCGTGAAGAAGCGGAAGTAGCCAGCAATTTGCCCCACCGTCAGTCATTTCTCGAAAAGGTGCGGAGTCTGAAGCGTTGGGCGTATGGCGGCATCCAGGCGTTCGTGCGCGGACAGTTGCGGCGCGATTCGCGCCAGGCTTTTAATCAAAAATTTCGCAAAGAGGCAGACATCACGCGGACGCCGCTGAACGTTTCCGACTACGCTCGCGTGCCTTTGCTGAATCCGGATCTGCTCGTTAGTAGTTGGCGCGAGCCTTTACCGCCACTGGAAAACGCATACGACCAGCGCATGATCCCGTTGGGGAAGAAATCACCCGGAGTTTATCTGGTAGAAGCGGTTGAAAATGATCTGCGCGCCTACACGGTGGTTGTGGTTACTGACTTAACGATGATCGACAAGACCACTCGCGATGGAGAGTTGCTCGTATACACGGTCGATCGAAAAACCGGCGAGCCGCGTCCGGGAGCGCAGATCGAAATTGTAAGACAGCAAAAGACCATTGCCAGTGGTGTCACTGACAATCAGGGAATCCTCAGAACTAAGATCGAAAAGAAGAAGCCGGCTGCCAACGCCGCTGATGAAGAAGCTGACGCCGAGGAGCCGGCGACGGACGAGACTGATTCCGATTCACTCCTAATCCTCGCCAAACAAAGTACCAACTTTGCCATATCCGATCTCGGTTCCATGTTTTACGGTTACGAGGAGTATGAGGAGGGCGGAGAAAACCTCAAGGGCTACATTTACACCGACCGCCCGGTCTACCGGCCCACTCACAAAGTTAACTTCAAAGGAATAATTCGCGCAGTGGATTCCAACGGCGCCTACAAACCAGTCTCGGACAACACTGTGAATGTCACCATTGAAGATCCGAACGGCGCCAACATACTTACGAAGGAACTACCGATATCTCCACGCGGCACGTTCAATGGCGATGTAGACATTGCCGAAGAGGCGCCGCTCGGCAGCTACCGAATAGCTGCGGAAGTTGAGAGCGGCTCAGCGGGCGGCAGCTTCGAAGTGGCGGAATACAAGAAACCTGAATACAAAGTGACTGTTTCAGTGCCGGGCAAATTCGTGCAGGCCGGCCAGAAAGCAAACTACTCTATCGACGCCCGCTACTTTTTTGGCGCACCCGTGGCGAATGCCGAAGTGAAGTACTACAT
>JBOGOP010000046.1:0-26533 GCA_050747225.1 Pyrinomonadaceae bacterium | reverse complement strand
GGCATAACCTGCCGACGGATCCCGGGAGCGCTGCTTCTGCATGATCGACATCGTGACTTCCGCCAGATAGTCGAGCATCAGATAGTCAATCGGGCCACCTTCAACCTGACGGACCGGCGCCTCAGGTAGGTCTCCCCAAAAACCCTGGCCAGCTGCGATGCGAATCTTTTGTTTCATTGAAGTAGGAACAAGACGGGGCTTTGCGCGCTAGTTGTTCTCTCGATACCTTTTAACTAATTGCGTCAACTTAGACTGTGCGGTCTTGCCAAGTTGAATGTTGCCCTTCTCACAGACATAGTCTCCGTGCGACAAATAACTTGAGACTATGTAATCCACTGCCCATTCGTAGTCGTAAGACTCTTTGTTTAGTTCAGAACTCAGCTGCAAGGCGGCGGTGGTGGGAGTCAAACGCTCCGGCTTTCGCTGGGCGGCAGCCACGCCGCAAGCAACGAAGACTAAACAAAGCAACCAGATTGTGCGACGACAAACCATATGTTCTGTACTATGCCAACACGTTAGGCAAAACAAACTGGCCGATGTGCGGGCCGCCGTAGTTCAGACTGGTGCGCAGCGCAAGCTCCAAAGCATCGCGCGTGTTATCAGGATGGATCACGGCGTCGACGAACCCACGCGCTGCTGCATATTTTGCGTCCAACTCCGTGTCGTAAGTTTCTCGCACCTGATCCATCTCCGCTTCAAGTTTCTCATCGGGTTTTAGATCGTTGCGCTTCAACTTTTCAAGTCGACTGCCAAACACAGCCTGCACGGCCGAGTCGCCCTCCATCACTCCCATCCGCCCGGTTGGCCAGGTAAAAATGAAATCGGGATCGAAGCCCTGGCCCGCCATCGCATAGTAGCCGGCGCCCGACGCGTGGTTTACAGTCAGGACGATCTTCGGCACCACCGCAGTCGCCATCGCTTCCACGAAGCGGGCCCCGGCGCGAATGATTCCGGAGTGTTCTGCTTCGGGTCCGACCATAAAACCCGAAACGTCCTGAATGAACAACAACGGCGTTTGACGGCGATTGCAGGTTTCGATGAAGTACGCCACTTTCTCGGCTGATTCCGTGTAGATGATGCCGCCGAAGCGAGGCGGACCGCCTGCGGGCGGACGAATCATCCCGCGGTTGTTTGCTATCACTCCGGCCTGGACGCCGCGAATGCGCGCGTGTCCCGTGACCATTTCCTTCGCGTAGTCAGCCTGGAATTCATCGAGATGTCCGTCGTCCAAAAGACACTCGAGCAGATGTCGAGCGTTGTAGGGTTGTTTGTGATCCGCCGGGATGATGTTGTAAAGCTCATCAGCGGGGCGCGCGGCGTCAATACTCGGCACGATTGGGACCGCAGTCCAGGGCTTTACCGGCAATTCAGAAACAAACTCGCGAATCTTTGCGATGCACTCCTCATCATTCTTCACACGATAATGAGCAACCCCCGACAGCTCGTTATGCGCGCGAGCGCCACCCAGCGCTTCGTTGTCGATTGTCTGTCCCGTGGCGCCCTTCACCAGGTTCGCGCCGCCGAGGCCCATGAAGGAAGTGCCCTCCACCATCACAATCACATCCGAGAGCGCAGGCAGGTAGGCGCCGCCGGCTATGCAAGGACCCATCACCGCGGAGATTTGCGGGATCTTCAAATATCGCCGCATGATCGAGTTGTAATAGAAGATCCGTGAGGCGCCATACTGACCGGGAAATACTCCGCCCTGATATGGCAAGTTAACGCCGGCGGAATCAACGAGGTAGACAATCGGCACGTGAGAACGCATCGCGATCTCCTGCGCCCTTAGAATTTTCTTGATCGTTTCCGGCCACCACGATCCGGCCTTAACCGTAGCATCGTTTGCTACAACTACCACTTCACGGTTGTGCACTCGCCCAACAACCGTAACCACTCCGGCCCCAGGGGCCGCGCCAATACCTTCCGCCTTGCCTTTCCCCTCTTCCCCGTTCCCCTTTTCCCCTTTGTCTTTATATTGATCGTAAGCGACCAGCAAACCGATTTCCTGGGAGTAGGCGTCTTTGTCGAGAAGCAAATCAATTCGCTCACGGGCAGTGAGTTTTCCCTGCCTGTGCTGCCGCTCGATCTTGTCAGGCCCACCGCCGAGACGCAGCCGGGCTTCGAGTTCCTGCAACTCGGTCGTCAATTCTCTTAAACGTGTTCTGAATTTGTCGACAGGCTCGATATCAAGCTTCTTCATGATTTGTGGTTACAGCGGCAAGAACACTACTTGATTCAGCCAATCACTAAGACAGCTTGATTTGGCAACAAGCTCCAAGTCCGCTATGCATTCGGCGACAGTGATGTTGAGCTGATGCGCGTAAACGAGGCCAGCAAAATTCTCACCTGCTTGCTGTCTTCGCTTAGCCTCGCGCAACAAATCGTCGTCTTGCGTAAACAATACTCGATCAAGGCTTGTGGTTCGGTCCAGCAACTCGGGATCTCTAAGCCGGTTCGCGCCGTCTTCCTGAGCTGTTATCACGTCGACTTGGCGGAGCCGTAGTCCTTCCGTGACCGCACGGCGGACATGCACATCCATGTACAGTCGCACGCTCACAAGCCTTGCTTTATTTCACGTAGTCGTTGTTGGAGAGGGGATTCGGATTCCTTTGCCGCAAGGTCGTTGACCTCGAGCCAGCACTGATGTATCTCAGCTTCCAATTCCGTTCTGTGCTGATGGTAAAACGAAAGCGCCGCGTAAATCTGAGCCAGTGACAGATGTGGGTACTGGAAATGTATCTCCTCCGGACTCGAACCGTGAGCAAGGGTGTCGACCACAACCTCGCACACCTTCGTGTTAGCGCCGGCAATCCAGGCAACACCACTTTCGTCAATCTCGATGAGCGAGTTAATTACAGTCGACATTCCTTGCGGTCCCATCAAATACTTCCTTCAAGTCTCTATTAAATTGACCATTTGCCAAAATCTCCCAGCGCAAGTCCTGGACATCAAAGCCGAATCCAAGGCCCATTCTAACACGCAACGCTTCCATGGTACTCGTGCATCAAGCCCATGCACTTGAGACAATCAATGCAAATCTTATTGTCCGAAAACCCTAAGCAGGAGACTTGTCTCAACACCCTCTGGTACGCCCTCAAGAATCACCATACGCAGGCCGCGGAGTTCTACGGTGACAAGTCCTTCGCTCGTCTGCCACGAATAAGAGTTTCGAGTTTCGAGTTTCGAGTTTTGAGTTGAAGCGTCAGGTTCCAGCTCCTTCGCGCCGGGGTAGCGCAATTCGGTTCGCTTCACATAAGCATCGAAAAACTCGCGCGCGTCGTCTTCTGTATCCCAGGCGGCCAGTTGCGCCAAAAATACCTGGCCGTTTGGTCCCTCATACAACGCGTACCGATCGCCCGCCCAGCCGGCCGCCGCGCGTTTCGATTCCACCGGCGCCTTTAAGAACTGATCGAGAATCAGGTAGTAGCTCCATTCACCGTTTACGTCAGTCTCGATGCGGCGCCAGGAAGCAGTGGGCAGTGTGCTGTTGGCAGTGGGCAGACGGCGGTTGACGGGGAACCCCTTGCTCGACCCTTTGGTACCTAATGCGGGCGAGACGCCCGCGCTCCCAGCACTTCGCCGAGTGGTTACGGCTGGCTGATTGCTGATCGCTGATTGCTGATTACTCTTTGCTGTCTGCTGTTTACTCCCGGCGTTAAGCAGATTGCTCACGTCCGGCAACGCAACCTTCACTGGCCGCTCGTAACTGAAATACTTCTCCGGGTGCAGAATTTGTTCGCTGGAGAGCGGCAATCGTGTAAAGGCGTTTGAGACCATAGTCCAACCGCCTTTGCGGTAAAGCTGTGTGGCCCACTCCGAGCCCTGCAAGTAGGGAAAGATCAGCGATTCGCGCATCGCCCGCGGCGCCTGGTCGTATTGCTCCGTGGCCACTCCCGTAGTCAGCGAGCGGCTGAAGGCCAGCGCTACCAGCGGATTCTTAGCCATGTAAACCATCATGGCCAGGGTGGCGTCCCCTTCGATCAGCGCATGGGCAGCAAGCTCTGCATCTGAATCGCCGTGCGGCCATTTTTCGAAGCGGCGTAGATTGAAGTGCTGATCCTGAAGTGCGTGGGTCAATTCGTGCGCCATCACCGGCTTTTGCCCCTCAAGCTCCAACCAGTCGGCCAGGTGGAATTCCTGCGCTTTGGCATCGTAGTAACCGGCTACCTGTTCGGTCAGAAGCTTGATCATAAACGAACGGTAATCAAAGTCGGCGGGCGCCAGACCAAACTTCCTTAAGGAAACTTCAGTGGCATGCATCTCCGCAGGGGTCATTTGATCATTGAGGTTTTTGATCAGCATGCGTTCAATCTCCGAACGAGATTGCGCCCCACTTCTCACCGGCCTCAGGATGGACAACTCTCTGATCTCGCTGGTTTCCTTCAGTATTTCCGCGGTAGTCGTCACAATTGCGGCATTTCGCGCGCTGCTGCCGGCCACGGTAGCCCGCTGCGCAGAAACCCCGCCAGCCTGTTTGACCAGCAATGCTGCCATTGCCAGCGCCAGGACAAAAAACAGGGCCAGGAATCGATTAATTCGCTTTGACATCATTGGGGGTTCGCTCTTATAGTCCGCTAAACGTTTTCAAAATTCGGCAGCTCGGTCTAATCGTTCGACTCTTTCAGTAGAGTTTGAGGGCATGACGCTCATATGACAAGTCCCGCTCCAGAGATCACCTTAGGAGAATGGCACGAAACCCTGTTGCGCGTCCGCTATGCAGAAACGGACAAAATGGGGATTGTGTACTATGCAAACTACCTCATCTGGTTTGAGATAGGCCGCACTGAGTTTTGCCGCGCCCGCGGTTTTTCGTATCGGGACATGGAAGAAAATGAGGACGCGTTCCTGGTGGTGGCCGAAAGCTACGCCCGTTACAAGGCGGCCGCCTATTACGATGACGAACTTCTGGTGCGTACTCACATCACTGAGATGCGTAAACGATCGCTTAGATTTGGCTATGAAATCGTGCGTGCGGCAGATGGTCAAATAATTGCCGAAGGCGAAACCGGACACGTGGTGACGGACGCCACCGGTCGCGTGCGCTCGTTTCCGGAAGGATATGCGCAACGTTTGCTGGCTCCACCAATTATCAAATCTCAATCCTCAGGGGCTATGGTCCCAGCCGAAGAGGGACCGGAATAGGGCAGTGGTCAGTGAGCAGTGGTCAGTGTCCAGTGGTCGGTGACCAGTGACCGGTTGTCAGTTAGTTCCCAGCATACAAAAATACTTTCAACATAAAGAATACGGGTTAGTAGGTCTCCTTTTGCAAACCCCTCACAGCTTGCCCAACACTAGTGTAAGTCACCGGTGAAAGGAGATTTCTGTGAAGTTAAAAACGTACCAGGAACTTATTGTCTGTCAAAAGGCGATGGATTTGGTTGAGGAGGTTTACAAGGTAACCCGTAGGTTGCCAAGGGAGGAGATTTATGGACTCACCAGTCAGGTTAGAAGGGCAGCTGTCTCCATTCCTTCGAATGTCGCAGAAGGACAGGGGAGGCGGACAACTCTAGATTTCCTTCGGCACTTATCGATCGCGTATGGTTCACTACTGGAGGTTGAGACCCAAATCTTAATCGCGAGCCGGCTAAGTTATCTGCCCGAAGGCAGTTGTAGCGATGTTATGAATCTTGCTGCAGAAGTCGGACGTCTACTGAACGGATTGATGTCTTCGTTAGAAAGGTGAACGCATTTTTACCTACACAGACCTCACGAATCACCGACCAGACCGCTGGCCACTTCTACTGGACACTGACCACTGGCCACTGATCACTTCTACTGCTCATGCGCCAAATTCAGGCGCATTATACCGCGCGACTTCCCTGTCTCCTCATCAATATCCAACACTGCGGCACAAATTCGCGCTTGCTGCGTTGAGTGCTCGGCCCGTTTAGCAATCGCCGAGGTGAAACGCGCGATTACGTCCTCCTTGTTCATTCCAATCACGCCGGAATAACTTCCCGTCATTCCCAAATCCGTCAGGTAAGCGGTTCCCTGTGGCAGCAGCCTCTCATCCGCCGTTTGCACATGCGTGTGCGTGCCAATGACCGCCGAGACGCGGCCGTCGAGATACCAGCCCATCGCCGCCTTTTCAGAGGTAGCTTCCGCATGCATGTCGACAATTCGCACCTTCGTTTCCGTCGGCAGTGAACTTAGTAACTGATCGGCGGCTCGAAAGGGATCATCTGACGGAGGCATGAAAACCCGCCCCATCAGGTTAATAACCGCAACCGGCGTTTGCTTGATTACTCCGGTCCACATGCCGCTGCCCGGCGTATTGGGTGGATAGTTTCCCGGTCTAATCAAGCGTGGCTGCTTTGCGATATAGGGGATGGCTTCTTTCTTGTCGAAGATATGGTTTCCGGACGTCATCACGTCGATGCCGGAATTGAAGAGCTGCTCACACAGAGAAGGCGTCACAGAAAACCCGCCGGCCAGGTTTTCAGCGTTCATGACCGCGAAGTCAATCTCGTACTGTTCGCGCAAGTCCTGAATCCGTTCCAGCACAGCCAGCCGGCCCGGCTTCGCCACCACGTCACCAATCATCAGGATGTTCATAAGAAGAAGTGAATAGTAAATCGTAAATCGTGAATAGAGAAAAGCCGTAAATGGCATTCGTCAATCGTAGTTTCCACCAACGTCTATTTACGATTCACGATTTACTATTTACGGCTCTTCAGCGATTTACTATTTACGGTTTTACTGGAGGAGGGAAATCCGCAACGGTCGTTCCGAAGCCGTAATTGAACCTGCTTTTACAGGTGGGTGACCTTTAAGAGCCGCAGCCTCTGGCAGTTCTTAACGCTGAAGAAGTGCACTGGCAAGCGGCATCGGTCTCCCATTTTAACGGCGTTGGCTCAATCATCGTACACTCGGTGACGGGCCCCGCAGAATAATTCCCTCCGCCGCGGGGGATACTAGCACAAGACAACTCCGAAAAGTAAATTTGAGGTCTTTTGGAGTGCGGTGACCTGTCACCGCTTTGGTCAGTGGCGACCTGTCGCGACCAGCGCTGGTTAACAATTACTGAACGACTTGGGCGTCAAGCCGCCCAAGGCCAAAGCGGTGAAGCGGGGTCCCCGGCCCGGCAGCCCGGCTGGGGTGCTTGTCAGGTCACCGCCCTCCAAGGAGTTGTCGCCGTTACTAATTGAAGAGAGGGCCTTAGGAGCGGATCTGACTAGAGGCTTAACTGAACGCGATTGTCTCAGGGCCGCCTTTTTCCTGCTCAATACTGCTACGGACTTTCAACAGGCGGTCGAGCATTTCGGCACATTCTGTGCTGCGAGTTGCCAACTGGGCGTCTGCCTGCTCGTGGGTTTGTTTCAGGCGGTGTAGTTCATCAGCAATGTGCAGAGCGGCCAGAATTGCCACCTTGAGCGAGTCTACTGTCAAAGTCCCGGAGGAAATCTCGCGCATGCGGCTATCGACAAAATCAGCGAGTTTCGTGAGGTAGTCAGAGTCGCCGTCAGAGCGGATGTTGTAGGTCTGGTTGTAAATCTCAACCCTGATAGTGGGAGCGGCAGTGGTTGTAGTTTCCATACTTCTATTATCAAGGACCGGGGTCGATACCGTAGTCATCGCAGCTCCTCCGCCATTTCGGGATCCAGCACCGCCACGGCGTCGAGCATTGCCTCAACCTTCGCACGTATGACGTCGCGTTCGGCCAAAAGCGCCTCTACTTGTTTTTCCAGCCGCTGCTGTTCGAAAGGTATGCTGCCGCGGTTGCGTCGCATCAGGGAGAGCTCCTTTTCCAAACTCTCCTTTTCCTGCCGCAGCGACTTGGTGAGTTCGATCGTGCGATAGATCTTGTCTTCCAAATGCGAAAACTTTTCTAGTCCGGATAGGGCGACCATCGGCCTTTTCTTTCTCCACGAAACGAAGCGATTTTCAATCCGCCTCGGATTATGCGACTTCACGCCTGCAAGCGCAAGACTCTTTGCGTAGTTGCATGCGATTTATTTTTTCAATGCAACTTTGCACTGAATTTGATCAGCAGCGAATCTATCAATTCACGATGCCGCTCTTCCACTTCTTCATCGCGCAGCGTGCGCTCGTCGGAGCGATACTCCATCCGCAAGGTTATCGATCGCTTGTCCTCAGGAATGTTTTTTCCTTCGTAGGTTCCGACCAACATCACGCCGGCATAGTTCTCAGTTTGTTTTGACTCGACGAACTGCACCACGTCCGCGAAGTTTATTTCGCGACTGACGAGCAGAGTCACGTCGCGCACGACTGAAGGATAGCGCGGCAGCTGACTGTATTGTGCCGAACGTCCTTCAGAGTCGAGCAACGCGGTTAAATCGAGTTCGGCGAGGTAGACTGGCTGGCGAAATTTGTATAACCCGGCAATAGACTCGGCTAATCTTCCGGCGCTGCCAACTGCAGTCCCATCCGCCAAATGGATTCTTGCCGCCTGTCCCTCGCGCAAGTGTTTGAACTCGGCCCTTGAGAAATTTAGCGGGCCCAGCTTCATCGCGTCGCAGGCCGCTTCAAGCGCGCCCTTGAGTTCGTAAAAATCAATCTCGCGACTCGCCTGGGCTTGACCCTCCTCTATCGCTCCGCCGGTCGCGACCAGCCCCAGAGCATCGCGTTCGCAAGGAAGCTCTCCAGCTCTGGAACCTGCAAAAACCCGCCCAATTTCAAACAATCGCACGTCCCGGTTGCCGTGATTTAGATTGTGGCGAACGGATTCGAGCAACCCCGGAAACAGCGTTGGACGCATGCGGGTCGCATCATCAAGAATGGGGTTATTGAGGCTCACCAGAGACATTTCGCCTGTTGCAGCCTGGTTACTCTTCAGACCCTGCAATAGCTCAAATTGCTCATCGTGCGCGGCGTCGATGAAGCTGAAATTTATCGCCTCGTCAAAACCCAGGCTCGTCAACGTGCGGCGCAAGTCGCGACGCTTTCGCTCAGCGGGTTGATATTCACCAGCGAAGTTTGAGGGCGGCAATTCAGAGCCAATCTTGTCGTAGCCAACGTGTCGCGCTACCTCCTCAATCAAGTCCTCTTCAAGACCAACATCAATACGCCAACTGGGAACAACAAACGTCAGCGCGCCGTCTGGCTGAGGTTCTGCCTGGCTGAAACCAAGGGTGGTTAGAATTCTCGTTATCTCCGCCAACTCGACGCGGACTGAAGTGAGACTCTCGCCGCGCGCTGGACGAAACGCTATTGAACGCGCCGGCAGTGGGTTTGGATAAACGTCGATCGCGTCCTCGCTGGCAGCTCCGCCCGCAATCTCACAAATGAGTTCTACACACCTTGTTTGTGCGTTCAGCACGTTTTCGCAGTCAGCGCCTCGCTCGAAACGGCGTGACGCTTCCGTGTCCATCCCGAGTTGTCGTGCAGTCCGGCGGACTGAATCCGGATTGAAGTAAGCGCTTTCAATCAACACGTCCGTAGTCGTCGAGGAAATCTCTGAATCAAGCCCGCCCATTATTCCCGCCAGCGCCACTGGTCGGACGGCGTCGGCAATAACCAGCATCTGCGGATCGAGTTTGCGCTCGGCGCCATCGAGTGTCGTCAATTTCTCACCGGCGTTGGCACGACGCACAACGATCCGCTGCTCAGTGAGCTTAGCCAGGTCGAAGGCATGAAGCGGCTGACCAAATTCGTGAAGCACATAGTTGGTAATGTCAGCCACATTGTTGATCGGCCTTTGCCCGATTTCGCCAAGACGTTTCTGGAGCCAGGCAGGAGACGGCGCAATCTTGACGCCGCGCACAAGACGCGCCGCGTAACGCGGGCAGAGGTCCAGATCCTTGATTTCAACCTTCGTATAGTCTGCCGCTCGGCCTTCAGTCTTCGGGGCTTTGGACTTTGGACTTCGGACTTTGGACTTTTCGATAACTGAGACTTCACGCGCGATCCCGACATGCGAGAGACAATCGGGCCGGTTTGACGGCACCTCGACATCCAGGACGGAGTCGCCGTCAATCTCTTCGACCGCATCGATCGCGAGGCCGACCATGGTCAGCCGCTCTCGCAACTCAACGGGAGTCAACTTTGTGTCAGTCAGTTCGCGTAGCCAGTTGTAACTTATCAACATAAGACGAACTTTGTTCTTAGTGCTTTGGCCTTGGGTCTTTGGTCTTTGGTCTTTGGTCTTTGGTCTTTGGTCTTTGGCCTTTGAATGAGCGCCCGTTTTGATATTGAATTCAATTTTCGCGCTTAGAACAAAGCACAAAGTCCAAAGACCTAAGACCAAAGACCCAAGACCAAAATCTCTGCGTTCAATCAAACTGCCCCAAAAACCGCACGTCGTTCTCAAAAAGCAGCCGAATATCGTCGAGTCCGTACATCAATGCGACCATGCGGTCGATGCCCAGGCCAAAAGCGAATCCGGAGAACTCCTCCGGGTCGACGCCGGCGCCGCGCAGCACATTAGGATGAACCATGCCTGAGCCGCCGAGCTCAATCCATCCTGAGTTTTTGCAGATACGACAACCTGCTCCGCTGCATTTGAAACAACTGAAGTCAAACTCCGCACTGGGTTCGGTAAACGGAAAATAAGAAGGCCGGAAACGGGTAACGGTCTGTTCACCAAACATACGGCGCAGAAATTCGGCGACCGTTCCCTTCAGATGCGCCATGCTAATCCCGCGATCTACGCACAAGCCTTCAACCTGAAAAAACATGGGATTGTGCGTCGGGTCAGGCGTATCGCGACGGAAGACACGCCCGGGGGCAATCATGCGCACAGGCGCGCCGCGACGTTGCATCGCGTGGATCTGTACGGTGGATGTCTGCGAGCGCAAGGCGTATCTGTCGGTGGTGTAAAACGTATCCTGCGAAGCGCGCGCCGGGTGACCCTCAGGAATATTCAGCGCGTCGAAGTTATAGAAGTCCGTTTCAATCTCGCGCCCATCTTCAATCGCATAACCCAGCGAGACAAAAATGTCCTCGATTCTTTCGCGCACGATTGTGATCGGGTGGAGATGTCCGCGGCGCGGTCGCCGGCCAGGCAGCGTGACGTCGATAGCCTCGCGTGCGGTTCTAGCGGATTCAAGATGGGCCTTCAGCGCTTGTTCGGCTCGTTCGATCTTGTCAATGATACCCGATTCGTTTTGCTGTACGAATTGACCAAAACTACCGCGCTCGGCCGGGGCCACACGCCCAATCATCTTTTTGCTCGCGGCCAGCGCACTCTTCTTGCCGAGATGCCGCGTTCGCAGCTCCGCCAGAGAGCGCTGTTCAGCTTCGGCGCTGCTCAGATCCAGCGCGCTTAGCTTTGCAGAGTTCTCCGCTAAGTCGGCAAAGCGTTCGAACTCTTGCTCGAACGCTTTGCGTGCTGCTTCAACCTGAAGTTTTGGATCTTGCTGACTTTGATCGTCTGCCATCGGTTGGGTTGTTCCGGCGGGTTTATCTTTGGCCCGCGCCTACGCAATTACTGTAGAACCGCTGACTGCCAAAACCTAAGCAGCCACCTTTTCCTTCGACTCGAGTGCGTTCTTTGCCTGCACTGCCACCGCCGCAAAAGCCTCTGGCTGGTTCACGGCAAGATCGGCCAGGACTTTGCGATCCAATTCAACCCCGGCAACCTTCAGCCCGTGCATCAGTTGGGAATAGTTGATGCCATTCAGGCGCGCAGCGGCGCCGATACGCACGATCCACAAACTACGGAAGTCACGCTTCTTCAGCTTTCGTCCCGTGTAGGCGAAGTTCAGGCCACGCTCCACCGACTCCTTTGCCGAACGATAAAGCTTCGACTTGGTGCCGCGGTAGCCCTTTGCCAGTTTCAATATTTTCTTGCGTCGTTCGAGACGCTTGTTTCCACGTTTTGCCCTGGGCATCGTTTATTCTCCTTATTCATCTGAAGGATGACGGCGGAAGGATGAAGGATGAAACTAAAAGCCGAAGCTCGTTTCACCAATCTTCCTTTTCATCCTTCATCCCTCATCCTTCACTTAATCTCTTCCGTACGGAAGCATCGCCTCGACTCGTTTCAGGTCCGCTTTTGCTACCAGTCCATCAATGTCGAGCAGTCTTTTCCGTTTGTTGGTCTTCTTGGTCAGAATGTGGCGCGCATGCGAATGGCCGCGTTTGATCTTTCCAGTCGCGGTCAGACGAAAGCGTTTCGCTGCACCCTTGTGTGTTTTTAACTTAGGCATAATCTCTCCATCTTAAATTGCAAATTTGAGATCTTAGATTTCAAGTCTCAGATCTTAGATTTCTTTACTAAAAACTTCAGGTCCGGCGACCATCACGCTTCTTCATCTCCCGGCACAGCCGGTGGCGGCGCAGCTGCGGCAGCTGGCGGTGTTGCTGCCTGAGCTTTGGCCGGAGCCGGAGGCGTCGCTGCTGACGAGCTCGCGGTGGCCGGCGGCGCCGGACGATCTCCCTTGGCGCCCTTATGCCGCTTGGGCCCCAGGATTATGAACATCTGGTTCCCTTCCATTCGCGGCCGGGCCTCTACTTCGCCAACTTCGATCAGGTCCTTTTCAAGCTTCTCGAGAATGCGCGCGCCCAACTCCCGGTGCGTCATCTCGCGGCCACGAAACCAGATGGTGGCTTTCACTTTATCGCCACCCTCCAGCCACTCACGTGCATGTTTCATGCGATAGTCGTAATCGTGATCGTCCGTGCCCGGTCGAAACTTAACTTCCTTAACCGTGATTGTTACCTGTTTCTTCTTCGCCTCGTTTGCCTTTTTCTTGGCTTCGTACTGAAATTTTCCAAAGTCAATAATTCGACAAACCGGCGGGTCAGCCGTAGCGGCGACCTCCACGAGATCCAAACCTTTTTCCCGGGCGGCGCGGATCGCGTCTCGAATATCGAGTACGCCGAGTTGTTCACCCTCCTCGCCAATGACTCTTACCTGGGGAACACGAATTCTCTCGTTAATGCGGGCGATAGGCTGGCGCCGGTTATCCGGACGCTGGCCGCGGCCTCGAAAGCCTGTAGCTATACTTCACCTCCTCATTTAACAGTCCAAAGTCTCGGGTCCAAAGTCCAAAGTCTTTGTATTGACTTTGGACTTTGGACATTGGACTTTGGACTAACCGTTAGTTAACGCACGCGTCGTAACCAGCCCGCGCGCCATCGTCTTGAATTCTTCTAACGACATCACGCCGATGTCACCCTTGGTACGTTCGCGAACCGCAACACTTCCCTGTTCCATTTCGCGATCGCCGAGCACCAGCATGAACGGCACCTTTTGCATCTGCGCGTCGCGAATCTTGGCGCCGATCTTTTCGCTTTTCAGGTTGGTCTCAACGCGCAACCCAGCGCTGCGCAGTTCCGCGGCGATTTTCTCCGCATATTCGTTGACCCGATCGGTAATCGGCAGCACCACCGCCTGCACCGGCGCCAGCCACATTGGAAAAGCGCCGGCGTAGTGCTCAATCAGAACACCGAAGAACCGCTCCACTGAACCAAAGAGCGCGCGGTGAACCATGAGCGGACGATGTGGCTTGTTGTCCTCGCCGATGTATTCGAGCTCAAAACGCTCCGGCAGGTTAAAGTCAAACTGCACGGTCGTAAGTTGCCAGAGCCGGCCAATCGCGTCTTCAACCTTAATATCAATCTTCGGTCCGTAAAACGCTGCTTCATCTTCCATTCGTTCGTACGCAAGATTCTGGGCTTGAAGGGCTTCAACCAGAACGCTCTCCGCACGTTGCCAGTTCTCATCCGAGCCAAGGTATTTCTTGGTAGGGTTTTTCCCGCGAACGGACAACTCAATCTTGAACTTCTCGAAGCCAAATACCCCCAGAAGGGCGAAGGCAAACTGAACGCAGGCGACGATCTCGTCGCGTATCGTTTCTGGCGTACAAAAAACGTGCGCGTCGTCCTGGGTAAAACCTCGAACGCGCATCAAGCCGTGCAGCGTGCCCGAAAGCTCCGCGCGGTAGCAGGTGCCGAGTTCCGCGTAGCGCAAGGGGAGTTCGCGATAAGAACGCTGAGTCGACTTGTAAATCCCAATATGAAACGGACAGTTCATCGGTTTGAGCCGGAACTCCGTTCCCTCCAACTCCGTTGGAGCAAACATCACGTCGCCATAATTCTCTTCGTGACCACTTAGCTGCCAAAGTTCGCGCTTGGCGATGTGCGGCGTAAACACGAGACCATAACCGCGTTGCTCCAACTCCGCGCGAATGTAGTCTTCCATCGCTTTTCGAATCGCACCGCCTTTGGGATGCCAAAAGATGAGACCCTGGCCATACTGCTCCTGGATCGAGAACAGATCCAGTTCCTTACCGAGGCGCCGGTGATCTCGCTTCTCTGCCTCTTCGCGTTGCTTGAGCCAGGCATCAAGCTGTTCCTGAGTGAAAAACGCAGTGCCGTAGATGCGCTGCATCTGCGGCAGCGTCGCGTCGCCCTTCCAGTAGGCGCCGGCCAGCGACAGCAGTTTGAAGGCGCGCAGCTTGTTAGTGTTGGGCACGTGCGGACCAAGACAGAAATCGATGAACGGCGAGTTGTCGATGTAATAAACGCTGACGGATTCGCCGGCCTTCTCGTCAATCAGTTCGCGCTTCAGAGGTTCATCGCGTTCCTCAAAAATCCGCAACGCCTCGGCCTTTGAAATCTCGTCGCGCCGGTAGGGCAGGTTGCGACTGGCGATGTGGCGCATCCGCTTCTCAATTACGGGCAGGTCCGACTCAGTCAATGGCTGCGGAGTAATAACATCGTAGAAAAAACCGTAGCGCGGATCGTCAAGCAACGCGGGACCGATTCCCAGCTTGGTTCCGGGATACAAATCGAGCACGGCAGCAGCCAGTAGATGCGCGGTTGAGTGTCGCAAGACGTCCAGGCCATCAAGGGTTTCAGGGAGAACGGGTTCGATGCTTATCGCCTCGCCGTTTTGCTGTTCCGGGAGGGTGTAAGCAAGGTCAACTTCACGGCCATCCACGCGAGCAGCGAGTGCTTGCTTGGCGAGATCGCGGTCGAGCTGCTTCAGGGCTTCGCCGACGGTGATCGGTCCAGCCACTACCGCAGCCGGGCCGTTGTTTAGTTTTACGTTAAGCTCGCTCATTTAAGTTTGGTAAATCGTAAATAGTGAATCATAAATAGAAGTTACAAAACCTTCTGAGATCGCCCTGATTCAATGGGATTCGGACCCCTTAAACGGAAAAACGGCAAAGCACTAACAGACCACGAATGGCTCTGGCGCTTCCTATTCACGATTTATTATTCACTATTTACTACTTCAATTGATCGGATCTGATAGGAGCGCCTTCACCGCAAGCCGCCACCGGGGTGGCTGGGCAGTTAAAAACTAAAGAATCGTGTATATGTTCGATTCATGGCGAAGGTCTTCTGGAGCACCTATCAAAAATTAGAAACTGTAACGCCTCTGTCCCGTTGAACGCCTAGAATCTAAACAAAGAGGCGCAATATGTCAATTAGCGCGCGGTTCGAGATGAGGGCTCATTGATTGAGAGTTGCGAAGGTTGATTATCGCCGAATCAGCGCGAACTGAAGCCCTCAACCAGCCTGCGGTAGCAGGCTGGTTGAAGGGCCTCCTACGGACTTACCCTATTCTTTCGTTTTGGATGCCGCAGCACCGGCGCCCTTCGCATTAGTCGAAGCGAACCCACGCTTCCTCATCAGCGCCTCGGTCCGCGGATCGCGGCCGCGGAAGCTTCTATAAGCCTCGGCCGGATCAACCGTATTCCCCACCGAAAAAATGTACTTGCGCAACCGCTCCGCCACCTTGTGATCATAAGGCCCACCGGCTTCTGCAAACGCGCCAAACGCGTCGGCAGTCAGCACATCCGACCACAGATAGCTATAGTAGCCAGCCGAATACCCATCGCTGCTGAATACGTGCATGAATTGCGGCGTGCGATGGCGCATCACGATCTCGTTCGGCATTCCCAACTCCGCCAACGTTGCCTTCTCAAAAGTGTCGGCATCGATCTTCTTGTCGCCGGCAAGATGCAGCTTCATATCGACCAAAGCAGCGGACAGATATTCAACGGTGATAAAGCCCTCATTGAAAGTTGCGGCACGCTTGATTCGTTCGACCAGGCTCTGCGGAATCGGCTTCCCTGTCTGGTAGTGAACGGCAAAACGCTGCAACACTTCAGGTGTCGAGAGCCAATGCTCGAGGAGCTGCGACGGAAACTCAACGTAATCTCGTGCGACCGCCGTACCGGACAACGACGGATACGTCACATTCGAATTCAGACCGTGCAACGCATGGCCAAACTCATGGAACATCGTCAGCGCATCGTCCCAGGAGATCAGCAACGGCTCGCCCGGTTTTCCTTTAACGAAGTTTGCATTGTTCGAAACGATCGTCGTGATTTCGCCGTCCACTCGTTCCTGACTGCGATAAGCGTTCATCCAGGCGCCAGAGCGCTTGCCGGCGCGGGCGTATGGATCGAAGTACCACAAACCGATATGCCGCTTGGTCGTCTTGTCTGTAACTTCCCAGACGCGAACATCAGGATGAACTACCGGAACATTCGTCGCGGGAGTGAAATTGAAATTGAAGAGTTCGCCGGCAACCCAGAAAATACCCTCGCGCAACTTTTCGAGCTGGAGATACTGCTTCACTTCGTTCTGGTCGAGATCGTAACGCGCTGTGCGCACCTTCTCGGCGTAGTAACGATAGTCCCACGGCTCGATCTTGATTTTGGCGTTTTCCTTATCGGCCAGGGCCTGCATGTCAGCAACTTCTTCATGAACGCGCGTCACCGCAGGCTTCCAAACCTGCATCATCAGTTCCATCGCGTTCTCAGGGTTCTTGGCCATTGCGTTCTCGAGTCGCCAGTGCGCGTGCGTCGCATAGCCGAGCAGCTTGGCGCGTTCAGCGCGCAACTGCAGTATCTCGGTGATAGTCGCGTTGTTGTCATGCTCGTCGGCGTTATCGCCGCGGTTGATGAACATTCGCCAGGCTTTCTCACGCAGTTCGCGGTTGCTTGAGTACGTCAGGAATGGGTCGATGGATGAACGCGTGTTCGAGATGATCCATTTCCCCGGTTCTTTCCTTGTTACGGCCTCGGCAGCTGCGGCATCGCGCACTGATTGCGGCAGACCTGCCAATTCGTCCTCGCTGTTAAGCACGATAGTCTGGCCATTCTCCTCAGCCAAAACGTTCTGACTAAACTTCGTATAAAGCCCGGCTAGTTTCTGATTGATCTCCGAGAGGCGCGCCTTGGCTTCCGGCCCCAATCGCGCGCCGGAGCGGACGAAGGTTGTGTAGTAGAGCCAGGTCAGCCGCTGTTGCTCTGGCTTAAGTTTCCCTTTTGCGGGCGAGTTATAGACGGCTTCGATCCGTTTGAAGAGAGCTATGTTTTGCGATATCTGATCGCTAAACGCGGCAAGGCGCGGCGCCATTTCACGCTGCACCACCTGAAACTCCGGACCGTTCATAGTCGAACCGTAGACGCCGTAAATGGTTTGGACACGATCAAGCGTCTGGCCGGCGCGTTCCATTGCGGTGATGGTGTTCTCGAAGGTTGGCGCGGCCGGATCTTTGGCAATGCGATCAACTTCGGAAAGGTTTTCAGCCATGCCGGCTTCGAGCGCAGGCTTGAAATCAGCCACCTGCACGCGATCGAAGGGCGGCACACCGCCATAAGGACCTTCCCACTTCGCCAGCAACAGATTCGGGGGCATTACAGACTTGGCAACAGTCGCGGTTCGCATCGGCGTGGCATTAGTTCCGGTTGTCAGTTTCAAGTCGTAAGCAATCACCAAGGCAGTCAGGACCGTCAAAAGTAGCAGCACGCGGCTGCGAGTGGTTAAGTCGCGCATAACACCTCATTTCATAATTTGTGGAGAGACAAATAGTCTTAAGTCACGCGGGAGAAAACAACTTTTCAGAGGGGTTAGTATATTGTTGGCGAGGAATGGTTGTAAAACTGGGAGCTGGGAGCTAACAGGAAAGAGCAAGAACGATTCTTATAAACCAGAAAACACGTGTTTTCTGGTTTATAAAAATCGTTCTTCTTCTTTTGCCTGCCGCCTGCCGCTTGATTCTATCGCGCCGCACTGACTGGTCGAAGGTACCCAACGTTCGGTCGCGCGTAATAAAAGCTTCCTTGCATCTCCCAACGCGCGACGTTGAACTTCCGGTTGGCCCCACAATTGAGACAGCTGCGATAGGCCTGACCCTGGTGCGAGAAGGGCCGGCTCATTTCCCTGTGCCAACATCCAAGCAGCCGAGAGACCAGGTAGCCGACCCCGCCCCCCGACGGAATACTCTGTAGGACTCTTGAATTATTTGTCATGATTGCGTTTTGCGTTTGCATCGCCTTACCTCTCTCCGCTGCCCAATATTGCCTTCACTATGCTAACGCGCAGAAAATCGGGCGAGAGGGCCACCTGCAAAGAAAGTTTTCGGCGGAAACATCGACGGAGCTAATCGGGAGTAATTTGGGTAGTAGCTTCCGCGGCTTGCCGCCGTTAGCTCGGCCAAGCCGAAGCGCCACGCATAACCATCACACTTCAGTCTGACTTATACTAAGATACTGCCGTTAACTTCGATCATCAGGAAGCGCAGCAAACCGTTTGAGCCAGCAGCCGACCGACAACGTCACTCAGCTACTCATCGAGCTATCGAAAGGCGATCGAGAGGCGGTTGATCTTTTATTACCCGTAATCTACGATGAACTGCGCAAACTTGCAGCGAATTACCTGCGTCGCGAACGTCCCGATCACACCCTGCAGCCTACGGCCCTGGTGCATGAGGCTTACTTACGGCTGGTGGATCAGACGCGGGTTAACTGGCAGAACCGGGCGCATTTTTTTGGGGTTGCTGCCCAGATAATGCGTCGCCTACTGCTGGATCACGCGCGCAAACACAATGCAGAAAAGCGCGGTCAGGATTTTCAGAAGCTCTCCCTTGATGAAAACATTGACCGCGCTGTCGAACGCAGCGCCGAACTGATTGCGTTAGACGATGCGTTGAAAGCTTTGTCAGTCCTCGACGAACAAAAGGCGCGCATGGTCGAGCTGCGGTATTTCGGCGGCCTTTCAATCGAGGAAACAGCAGACGTGCTGGGCGTTGCACCCACTACAATCAAACGACAATGGCGCTTCGCCAGGGCGTGGCTCCACGGTGAAATGCAAAAAAAGTAGATGTACGACAGACATTCTTGTCTGGTCGTAGCCTCGTAAGATAATTCGTAGTGTAATTACAAGAGCATGAATGTCTGTCTCACTTGGACAGACAGGAATGTCTGTCCTACTTGGTTCTATGACCCCCGAACGCTACCAGCAAGTTGAAGCCATTTTCCAGGCGGCTCTCGATCTCGTTCCGGAAGAGCGCGGGCGCTACTTGTCGGAGGCGTGTGCGCACGACGCTACTTTAAGGAACGACGTCGAGTCGTTACTTTCGCAGCACGACAGCGCCGGAGACCTGCTCGAACAGCCGCTTTATGGAGAGACTGAATTAAACGCACTGGGCTCATTTGACGGTCTCGTTCATGCGGACGACGGCGATCCAATGATTGGCCGTCGCCTGGGGGCTTATCAAATCGAGCGCGAGGTGGGGCGCGGTGGCATGGGTGCGGTTTACGAAGCAATACGCGTCGACCGCGAATTCAAGATGCGCGTCGCGATCAAGCTCGTTAAGCGCGGCATGGACACGGATTTCATTCTCCGGCGTTTTCGCACCGAGCGCCAAATCCTGGCCGCACTCGATCATCCACACATAGCCCGTCTCCTTGACGGCGGTACGACCGACGACGGCCTGCCCTATTTCGTCATGGAATTTATCGAAGGGCAGCCTTTGTATCACTACTCCGACACGCATCAATTGAACATTGCCGAGCGGCTCAAACTCTTCATGTCGATCTGCGATGCGCTCCACTATGCGCACCAGAAGCAGGTAGTTCATCGCGACATAAAACCGTCTAACGTCCTGGTCACTTCCGAAGGCGTGCCGAAGCTGCTCGATTTTGGCATTGCCAAACTGCTCGACCCGGCGTTGGTCGGAGATATCACTCACGAACCGACCGCGACCGCCATGCGTCTAATGACGCCGGAATATGCTTCACCGGAACAAGTACAAGGTGCGCCAACGTCACCAACGACTGACGTTTATTCGCTGGGAGTTCTGCTATACGAACTGCTGACGGGTCATCGTCCTTACCGTTTGAGCAATCGCGCGCCGCATGAAATAGCCCGTGTCATTTGCGAAGATGCGCCCGCACCACCAAGTTTCATCATTACCCGGCCCGAAGATTTGCTGCCAAAGTTTGTTTCATCCGGGGACGAGGCAACTACTCTCAAACAGCTCTACTCGACGAGAAGCGCCACTGGTGAGTCGCTGCGTCGCGATCTCTCCGGTGCGCTCGACAGCATCGTGATGAGGGCGCTGCGAAAGGAACCCGAATGGCGGTACCAATCCGCCGAGCAGTTGCGTGACGACATCGCACGATACCTGACGGGTTCTCCCATTTCCGTTTGGCCTGATTCACCTTTGAGCGGTCCGCGCCGGCAGTCGCAGCCGATTGCAACTGAGAATTCGCTGGCGGTGTTGCCGCTGAAGTTGCTTGATATCCAATTCGGCTCCGACTCCGGACCCGACTACCTGGGTACCGGCCTCGCCGATGCGCTGATCACTCGTCTCAGCGCGGTGCGGCGTTTTGCGGTTCGTCCCACCAACAGTGTGCTGCGCTATGGTGACGACTCTGATCCGATTGTGGCGGGGCGCGAGCTGGGCGTCTCATTCGTTCTCGATGGCAGAGTGAGACGCGCAGACGATCGCATCCGTGTGACTGTTCAGTTGCTTAGTGTGCTCGATGGAACGGCGTTGTGGGCCGGACAGTTTGATGAAAAGTTTACGGATGTATTGAGTCTTGAAGACGCGATCTCCTCGAATGTCGCCGAAGCAATCATTCCGCATCTGACCGGCGACGAGCGCCTCAGACTGGCGAAACGCGGCACCAACAACGCGCAAGCCCACGAGGCCTACCTGCGCGGGCGCTTCTACTGGAACACGTTTACCGAAGACGGTTTCGCCAGGGCCATCGTTTGTTATCACCAGGCCATCGCGCTTGATCCAAACTATGCCCTCGCCTACGCAGGGATAGCGGCCTACTACAACTGGCTCGGCAGTTTTACGGTGCTGCCATTTGCTGAATGTTCAGCCGCGGCATACGAGGCAGCGTCGAAGGCGGTCGCCCTCGAACCGGCCCTTGCCGAAGGTTACGCAGCGGTCGGCCAGGCAATCCTCTGTCGCGACTTCGCGTGGGCGAGCGCCGAACGGCAGCTTCTGCATTCAATTGAACTCAATCCGAACTATTCGGCAGCGCGCATCTACTACGCCTTACAACTCGGCATGGAAGGGCGCTTCGAGGAGTCTATCCATGAGTCGGAACTCGCGCGCGATCTGGATCCACTGGCAATCATCTCGCGCTTCACAGTTGTCTGGTGTCTTTATCACGCCAGACGCTTTGACGAAGCCTGGGCCCTCTGTGAACAAACTCTAACAGCGGAACCGAATAACCTAATGATGCTTTATGTGTCGAGCTTCCTGTTGAGTCGAATGGGCCGGCACGATGAGGCAATCCGGAACGCGCAAAAGTGCGTCGACGTCATGGGCAAGGCTTCGTATACGCTAGGCCGGCTCGGCGCGGCAAACGCGCTGGCGGGAAACGTTGGCGCCGCCGAGGCAATACTGGTGGAGATGGAAGCAATCGCCGCCCGCCGGCACATTTCTCCCTATCACTTAGCGCTGGCGACCTGCGGTCTCGGCCGAACGGAGGAAGCGCTCGATCTGTTGGAGCATGCCCATGAAATCAGAGACGCGAAAATACTCTGGATGGGCGTCGATCCGGAGCTGGATTCGTTACATGGCCACCCACGCTTCAATGACCTGCTGCGGAAACTAAATCATCGCCTGGGCGCGCTGCCGACTCTGCCTCAGCGTTCCCTCTCCGGTGAAGAGTCAATCGCGGTATTGCCGTTCAAGATTCTTAGTTCGCCCATCGAGAATACCGGTGATGAGTATCTCGGCATTGGACTCACCGATGCGCTGATTACGCGTCTCAGCAATGTGCAACGATTGATCGTGCGTCCTACCAGCAGCGTGCTGCGTTATCGCGGTGCGGGTATCGATCCACTCATAGCTGGCCGCGACCTGAGCGTCAACTATATTGTCGAGGGTAGTTTGCAACGAGTCGGCGATCGCCTGCAGGTTAAGGCCCAGCTCTTGAACGTCGCGGCAGGTGTGGTTCGCTGGACAGAACAGTTTGATGAAGACTCGACTGACGTGCTCCACATCGAAGATTCGATTTCGGAACAGGTAGCAAGCGCACTTCTGCCGCAATTAACGCGCGATGAGCAACGCCAACTCTCCAAACGCGGCACTAACAGCGTCGCAGCGTTTGAATCGTATCTGCGGGGACGTTACCACTGGAACAGTTACACCGAGTCCGGACTAGCCAAGGCGCTCGAGTGCTACAACTACGCCATCGAACTGGATCCAAACTATTCGCTGGCCTACACCGGCATCGCTGACTACTACAACTGGCTCGGCGTGTTCGGTATCAGACCCTTCGCTGAAACATCAGCAGCCGCCCAGGAAGCTGCCACGAAAGCAGTTGAGTTGGATGCAAGCTCGGCTGAAGCTTACAGCGCACTCGGCTTTGCCACCGTCTGTCACGACTTTGATTGGGGCGTTGCTGACGGACAGCATCGCCTGGCAATTACTCTGAATCCAAACTACGCAACCGGTCACAACTGGTATGGATTCCATCTCTTAATGACAGCCCGTTTTGACGAAGCGATCAGAGAGATGTTGCGGGCGCGCGAACTGGATCCGCTGTCGCCCAGCATCATGCAAAGTCTTGGCTGGGCCTACTATCAAGCGCGGCGCTTTGAGGAAGCAATTGCCACGTTTGAGATCATGCTCGAAACAGCGCCTGACATGGCTTATGGACTGGCGACTTATGCATGGACTCTAAGCCACCTGGGCAAAGGCGCGGAAGCGGTTGAGAAAGCGGAACGAGCGCTGCAGCTGTCGAGCGGCGGTCAGTTTTACGTCGCAGTATTGGGAGGAGCATACGCAGCGGCGGGACGAACCAGCGATGCGAGAGCGGCGCTGCAACGACTCGACGAGATGTCCGCAACCGGTTACGTGTCTCAATATCATCGGGCTCTGATTCATGTCGCTCTTGGTGAGCGCAAGCGAGCGCTCGAGCTTTTGGCCGAAGCCTCCAGCATTAACGAAGGTTGGCTGGCCTGGCTGGCAGTAGAGCCGCAACTCGATCCGCTGCGAGCAGAACCTGCGTTTTCGGAAATCCTGAAGAAGACCAGGAACCCAGCCGTTGTCGGTGTCGCTCAAAAAGCGCGAGCCTCTGCGGCAGGGCGACCGTATGTTTCTTCCGAACGAACCTCGATAACTTCGCCGGTGCCGAGCCCGGCGCCACAGACTCTGGACAGCGCCAACGAGGAGGCGCGACAGCTTTACACCGCCGGTCGCTACTACGCGACTCGACGCACCGCGGAAGGCATGCGTCAGGCGATCGAGCGTTTGAAGCGCGCAGTGGAACTCGATCCCGGATTTGCCCTGGCTCACGCTGAGATGGCTGACTGTTATTCACTGCTAAATTGGTATGTCGAACCGCCACCCGAGGGCGCCTGGGAATCTGCAAAACAGGCTGCGCTCAAGGCAGTCGAGTCGGATCCGGAATTGGCCGAAGGACATTCCTCGTTGGGATTTATCCGGCTTCATCACGACCGTGACTGGGATGATGCCGAGCGTGAATTACGAAAAGCCATCGAGTTGAAGCCGGGGATTCAGGTGGCGCATCGCTGGTACGCATTCAGTTTGTCGGCGATGGGTCGTCACGAAGAAGCCTTCGCGGAGATTGAGCGTGCGCGGCAGATCTCGCCGCAGTCTCCCGTGCTCGCTACCGCCGTAGCCAACGTACTCTTCCTCGCCGGCAGGTACGACGAGGCGATCGAGCAGTGTCGTAAGGCGCTGGAGCTGGATTCGGGCGCAGTGTCTGCGCACACAGTGCTGCGCTGGGCGTATGAGAAAAAGAGCATGCATAACGAAGCACTCTCGGCTTTCGAACAGGAACGCGTCTTCGCAGGCGACACACCGACGACGCAAATAAAACGAGCCTCCGTCCTCGCCTCTGTCGGCAGACGTGAAGAGGCTCGCGTCATCCTGGAATTGATTCTGGCGCGACGATCTGAACAGTGGGTTTCGGCCTACGAGATTGCGATCGTCTACAGCCTGCTCGGTGAGCCGGATGACTCTTTCCGCTGGCTCGGCGTAGCTGAACGCGAACATGCCGTCGGCTTCACCTTTGTACGCGTCGATCCTCGCCTAGAAGCGTTGCACTCAGATCCGCGCTTCCACTCGCTGCTGATCGGACTCGACCGGACGATTCCGTAGCGGATCGGCACAGGAGTCGCACTTGTACCGAATCAACTCTGTCTCACAGGACACCGGATAAGATCACAAATCCGTACTTCTGCCGCAAAGGTGCCCCTCTAAACACTTTCGACCATGTTCCTAAAGGCCATCATTGACGAAACCACCCCGCTCTCACCAAAAGAGGAGCGATTTGCTTCCATCCTCCAATTCGTCGCCGACGATTTTGATCGTGGGTTCTTTTATCTGTACAAGGACTGGCTCCTCAGAATGAGGACCGGACAATCAACGAAAGAGTTTCACCCGGAGCTGTCTCGCTTAGTGTATCTTTCAAAAAGAGAAATCGCTGCGAACAACGGACCATTGATCACTGACGAAGGAATAGGAGCCGTTCCTATACACCGACCGACCGACGAACTGGTGTATTCGACTTCTGATGCAACGTGTCGTGGCGCCTTGGAACAGCAGGGCCTCAATGCTACAACCGCACTATTGACTTTGGCTGCTGCGGGCGTCGATATAGCCCTTCCGAATGTTTCGTTTTCACGCGCATCCGCCGACGACGTAGCGGAGATTCGCAGAAAACTTGAAAACAAACGCGTCATTTATCTCGGTGCTGTTTCGGACATGGCAGACCAGGCATTCGGTCGTTTGTCCTCGGGAGACTTTCGCGACATCTATGATTGGGCAAAAAACGAGGCAACGCTTAAAATTCTTCCGAAGGCTCGCCTGCTCCAATCCCAGCTTCGGAAGCTAGATCGTTCGCTACTTGAACGCGCCGGTCTCCAGTTGTGGCAGGAGGGAATTCCGGCAATCGGCAAGGCGCTCGTCAACTCCGGTAAAGAAGCTGCAATTCGCGCCGTTGCAGAAGAAACCATTCGCGTCTTTGCAGGCACTCTCGCGAAGCGCATTGAGGAACGGAAAATCCCGCAAGCCGCATATACGCTGAAACTGTCAGCGGAGCTAAGTAAACTGTAACGCGGCACCCAACACGTAGTTGTACCGAGGCGCGGGGCGCGGGTTCTCTAACTTATTCGGGGCCGGGACTCTTGTTTGTAGTCGCCGCGCCCGGTCAACGTTAGGCCGCCTGAAGGCAGCGTTTGCCTCAGCCTACGTTTGGGATAAGTAGATTTTCCATGAGCCTCCAACGTAGACAAGATTTATGCCTCGACGCTATCGAGCATTCCTTTTCGATGGCTCGAATCGCATACGAGCGAGTTGTTCATTACTGCCGTCAACAATGTGAGGACACGACCAATTCCCAGCTCGATGATGCGATGGTCCTAGAGGTCGTTGCTAATCGCCGCGGCCGATTAACTCTGACATTTCGGTGTCTTAGTCTCAATAATGAAAAGAAAATCCATACCGGACGTCGAACACCTCTCAGCAGAGTCCGCCCACCTGTACAAGGTTCTAAACGAGGAGTCCGATTTGGCCTGCGTGCTAATTGCGACGAGTTATCTTGATTATGCGCTGGCTAGTTTGTTAAAACGTCACCTCATTGAAAGCGAAATCGTAAACAAACTGCTTGAGTCTCCGCGGGGCGCTATCTCGACCTTTGCAACCCGGTGCGACGTGGCATATTCACTTGGCCTAATTCCCAAAAGCCTGTACCGAAACTTGGAAACCATTGGCAAAATCCGAAACGCATTCGCCCACAGCTATCTGTCTATCGCACTTGATAGTGGCGACACCGCAAAGCTCGTAAGTTCACTTATTCCGCCGACTGTGCATCAAACTCTAACGGTGGTCGGGGATCATTCAACGCATAGCGGGCCACACCCAATGCCGCTGACTGGCTCTACTCGTGACCGATTCAACATGCTTGTCGTCGTCATGGTTAATTCGCTGTTGCTCACTGGCTTGCAAACAAAGCGTCGCGAAAAGAAACTGAAAGGCTGGCAATAATATTCTCTGTCGCGACGCCGAACGCCTCGTTGGACCGAGGCGCTTAACTTGTTAGGTTCAGCGAGGCTTTACGCAAAAAGTCGACTCGCCCCAGTCCGCATTAGCGGACGACTGAAAGTAGCCCAGCCCCGAGTTGTCGGGGCTGGGGTAAGGGTTCCAAGTGAAACAGAGTCCGTGGAGCGGACGACTGATAAAGGTCGGTTACTTTGCTTCTGGCGTTCAGCCGTCCGCTCCACGGACTCGCTCTCGACTTCCGATCTCCCTCCCAGCGATCAATCGCTGGGCTACTTTCAGTCGTCCGCTAGTGCGGACTAAGGAACTGCGCCACCTTTTGTGCAAGCC
>JBOGOP010000045.1:0-26580 GCA_050747225.1 Pyrinomonadaceae bacterium | reverse complement strand
GCGTGATTTGGAGCGTCTGCAATTGGTGATGCGATCGCGGTTCGCTTCGGCTTTTCACGAGTACCGCAACGCTCAGCAAATGGTCGAACGATATCGTACGCAAGTGCTGCCCCGCGCGCGTCAGGGTTATCAGATGTATCTGTCCAGCTTCCGTCAGATGGCGGCGGCCTATCCGCAGGTTCTGATTGCCCAACGCACGCTATTCCAAGTTGAAGTGGAATATGCAAGGGCTTTGATCCATCTGCGACAAAGCGCGGTTGGTCTACGCGGATTTCTGTTGGAAGGCGGACTAGATGCAATCGAGAAACCCGGCGAATCGGGTGCCCGAACCGAAGGCTTCAAGTTGAGGTCTGCGAGCGAAGCAACTGGAGAGTCTGCGCCGTGAACTTGTGAGATCGCCGCACTTACGCGCAGGCGATTCGCAGCAGAAATTAATAAAAGGTTTTCGAACAAATACAGGAGTTAAGTAATGGAGAACAGCAGACGCAGTTTCATGAAACGTTCATCGCTTTTTGGTGCAGCAGGATTGCTGGCGGGATCAAAGGTTGTCAACGCCCAACACGAAGGGCACGTGATGCCGCAGCCCCAAGCGCCGGCGAAGGCGAATAATAGGCCCGCAGCCTCTGGCGGCCAAGTTCTGGTCTACAGTCCCGACGTGCCGAAGCTTCCCTGGATCATGGACAACGGGGTGAAGGTGTTCCGACTCGACCCAGAGGTCGTCAAGGTGCAGTTACTTCCAGGGAAAGAGATGTATGGGTGGGGCTACAGCGGCAGCATGCCCGGACCAACGGTGGAAGTAAACGAGGGTGACCGCGTGCGCTTTATCGTTACCAATAAATTGCCAGAAGCTACGACCATGCACTGGCACGGCTTGGAAGTGCCACTCAACATGGACGGCGCTCCTTTTATTAGTCAGCCACTGATAGAGCCGGGCCAGACGTTCGTCTACGAATATACGGTCCACCAGAATGGCACATTCTTCTACCACTCGCACATGGCGATGCAGGAAATGATGGGCATGATCGGATTGTTTATTATTCATCCGAAACAGCCTCACTCACCGCGCGTAGACAAGGACTTCGGACTCATTCTCCAGGAGTGGGCGCTGCTTCCCAATAACCCCATCCCCAATTCGCTGGCAATGGAATTCAACTGGCTCACCATCAACGGGAAGGCCGGTCCGGCCACGACGCCGATGATTGTGAAACAAGGTGAGCGCGTGCGCCTACGGGTGGTCAACCTCGGCATGGACCACCACCCGATGCACATTCATGGGAATCAGTTTGTTGTCACCGGCACTGAGGGAGGACGTGCTCCCGAGTCCACCTGGTTTCCGCACAACACCGCGCTGGTAGGTGTCGCGCAAGCGCGCGATCTTGAATTCGACGCCGTTTACCCCGGCGATTGGATGTTTCACTGCCACCTGCCACACCACATGATGAACCAGATGGTCTCAATGGTGGGACCGATGGGGATGGCCGGACACGGCTCTCAGATAAAGGGCATGGAAGAAGGTATGGGCGTCGTACGACAAGGTCACGCGTTGTCGGAAGATATGGCTCCGGGCATGGGACGCGGCATAGGCGACACCGCAGAGAAGGACAGAAACAGCTCGAACCTGGTAGGACCGAGCCCACACCTTCAGCAAAACAGTCTGCAGGAAGCCGACAAGAAGCGGGTGCCGGGCTACCCGCAGGACATGGTCATGATCATGGACCAAGAAGTAGCCAAGCCCGAAACCTACGGACTTCCTCCGGGGTGGACCGCCTCGATGATGGGAATGATGACGCTCGTGCGCGTTCTGCCGGCGGATCGATATGAAGAAGTCCAACGGAGAATTAGAGAAGGCATTTCGGAGCCGCCAAAGGGTACGCCCGTACAGTCTCCGCACAAACACTGATCGCAAGGTAGACGAGGACTCGTCAGACCGAGTTGGAGGAATTAATAACAACGACAAGAAGGGGAGAAACAATGATTTCAAGGCCATGCAAAAATAGACGCATAAGCAATCGCATCACGGCGATTGCTCTTATTCTCGGAGTGTCAGTTTTGATGGCTTTCGGCACTCAAACCTACGCTCAAAATCAAGGCAGCTCGCAAATGGGCACCATGCCTTACGACCTGCACTTCATCGACATGATGATGATGCATCACCGGCAAGGGACCGCCATGGCCCGGCTCGCGGAAAGGAAAGGAAGTGCGCCAGCTCTGAAAGCGTTCGCAAAGAAGACCGCAGACGACCAGGAGAAGGAGCTGCTCGAACTTAAGAAACATCGGGACCATTGGTATGCGGGAGCACCCGAGATGGATCACTCCCAGATGATGGCCCAGAGGCCCGGCATGTCAGGCCATGGAAACATGAAGATGGATATATGAAGATGGATATGCAAGGCGACATGGCCAAGCTTCAAGCGGCAACAGGCAAACCATTCGATCGCCTGTTTTTGGACATGATGATTCCGCACCACCAGATGGCGATTGACATGTCGAAAGAGGCGATTACGAAAGCGGAGCATGCCGAGATCAAGGCGATGGCGCGCTTGACTGTCCTTAAACAACAAAAAGAGATTGCCGAGATGAACAAGTTGAAAGGTGGAGCGATCGCTAAAGCCAAGCCAAAACCTAAGGCAAAAGCAAAGCCGAAGCCGAAGGTGGATCACACGATGCACTGAGGCTGCGGTGGAGTAGTGCCACGCGAGGATCTGAGATATCTCCCATATCCTCGCGTAGGCGAGGCAGATTACTGAAACGGAGATGATTTACTTCCGCGAAAGACCGATGAGTCAAAGGAGAGGAGACCACACGAGGTATCAAAGACAAATCGCGAGGGGACTATTTATCGGGCTGCTGCTGGCATTCCTGTCTGGTGCTGCGCTGGCGCATGCGAAGCTCGAGCGCTCAGAGCCAAAAAATAACTCAACGCTAGAGCAAGCGCCGAAATTCGTTGAACTGTGGTTCAGCGAAGAGTTGGAGGCTGGCCTCAATACCATTGAAGTGAAGGATCAAGCCGGCAAGCGAGTAGATCGAGGTGAAGTCGTGTTGACCGAAGGGAACAAGAAAGCGCAAGTAGAGCTTGAAGAACTCTCTCCCGGTATCTACACCGTAACTTGGAAAGCACTTTCGGCCGATCAACACACAATGCGCGGAAACTTTACGTTCACCGTAGTCGCTCCAAACGCCCTTCAAACTCCTGCCTCTTCGCCAATGGCCGGGCATCCTCAGGAGCAAATGTCGATGAGCGAGGTCGAGAGTTCTGGTGACCGGATCTCATGGGGCCAGAGTCTAGTGCGATGGTTAACCTACCTCGCCATGATGTTGCTGTTCGGTGGCTTTGCTTTTCGATCACTAGTCCTCGCGCCCGCTTTACGCAGAGCGCTTGACGCCGACGATCGCACGCAAGCAGTCACGGCCGGCACGCGGCGCATTGTGAAGGTGTTATGGGTAGCCATCGTTTTGTTGTTTGCTACATCCATTCTTGCTCTCGTCATGCAGGCGGCCGATGTATTCGACAAATCGTTTGGTGAGTCACTATCAACCGATGTCCTCGCGCAATTGCTCAAGACAGGCTACGGAGCTTCGTGGATTCTGCAGGTCGGGTCTTTTCTAGTAATAGCCTTCATTCTGATTCTGCTCTCCAACCGAATAAAGCGTAATCCCGAAGCGGAGTCTTCCGCCTTATGGTGGGCGGGATTGCTTGCCGGCGCTGCGCTGCTGGTAGCACCGAGCTGGACCGGCCACGCGATGCTTTCGGTGAAACACTTTCGCCTTGCTGTAATCACTGACTGGCTACATTTGCTGGCGGGAGGTTGTTGGGTCGGCGGACTATTTTACCTTGTCCTGACATGGCCCAAGCTTATACCAACGATTAGCACACAATTGCGTACCAAGGTCTTGCATCACCTGATTAGATCTTTTACTCGCATCGCAATGCCGAGCGTTGTACTGCTGGTGCTTGCGGGGCTTTACAACACCTGGGCACACGTCCCGGGACTGAGAGCGTTTTGGGTTACACTCTATGGACAGGTCTTGTCAGTAAAACTGCTGCTCGTGTTGTTCATGCTGTTGCTTGGTGCAATCAACAATTATCACTTCGGCAAACGTGCAGCTCGTATAGCCACTCAGAACAGCAATTTGGATAACGCCGCGGGCAGGCCGCTTGAGCGCGGTTTCTATCGTTCCGTGCTCTTCGAAGCATCGTTGGGCCTGGTCGTGTTGCTGGTTACCGCCGTGCTCGTCTTTCTTACACCGGCGCGAAACCATCCAGCTATGGAGAATTCAGCCACAGGATCGGCAGTTATCCAACAACGGTGAGTGGGTGCCAAGGTTGTCGAGGAGCTTCAAGAACAAGGAATCATAGTGGGCGAAACACCCAGGGGTGGTTCCTTGGCGGGTTTATGTTGGGTGTTGGCTATGAGGAAAACAAGGCATTGAAATCTCATTTGAGGAGAGAAGAAATGATCAAACAACCTAAAGGCCGCTCTAACCGGCGAGCAGTTTTACTAGTGGCCTTCTTAAGCGTGGCAATTGGTCCATTCCTCGTTGTATGGGGGAAGGCGGCGGCGCAAAGTAACGATGAAGCGGCGGTACGCGATGTGCTGCTCAAGAGCGCGTTCGGCTTCGAGAAAAACGACATGACGTCGGTATCGAAAGCCTGGGCTAACGACGAATCCGTGACGGTGTTTGAAAGCGGGCACGCCAACTATGGCTGGGCGGATTATCGTGATCACCATCTCGGTCCTGAGATGAAAGAAATGAAGAACACGAAGTACGCACTCTCGGATATCAGGGTCAAAGTTTCTGGAAACACAGCATGAGCCACGTTCAAGTATGCGATATCTGCTGATATCGGAGCGCGTCACATTGACAGTGCCGGCTTGGGAACGGCGGTACTGGAAAAGCGAGGCCAAGATTGGAAGATCGTCCATTGGCATTCGAGTGCGCCGCGACGTGCTCCGACACCAGCCGCAAGCCCAACAAGAATTAAGATTACTTTAAACGGACTAAGGAGAGTTCGAGTTGGCCCCAAGGCATTTGAGATTTGATGCACACAGGAGGAATTGAAATGCGACGAACCACAGGTTTTCTGATTTTGTTGGCCTTAGCTACTTTCGGCGCAGCTTGTAGCACCGCCGAGAATTCAAACATCAACACGAACACGACGGCTACTGCGTCGCCGAGTCCAAGTCCGAGCCCGGCCGCAAACGCCAACGTGCATGACAACATGAACGCAAGTGAGCACGCGAACATGAATATGAACAAAAACGCGAACTCTAACAAGAAACCTTAGTTGGCGTTTGCGGGGTAGTTTTTGATGTAGAGCTGAGTCGTCTAGCGGACGCGGGCCGCCCCGTGGAGTTCGCCCGCGCTCGCCTCCGATTGGTAGGACCGACTCCAAATATTCTTTGCGGATTAGGAAAAAACGCACTGCTCGCACCATTAGATGGCGAACATATCGGGAGCAGTTTTTGAATTGGGAAACTGGAGGTTCACAAGAGCATGCAGACAAACCACTACCGCCACCTTTTGATAATGATTGGGCTCCACTTCATTGCTATGTACATACTCATGTACGCAATGGTGGACGCCTTCAACAACGTATTCAATAGCTTCAATCAGATCTATATGGCCGCCCTGATGACCGCCTCGATGATCGTGATAGAGCTACCGATAATGAGATCGATGTACAAGTCTAAGAGACTTAATGCCATCATCTTGGCGGTTGGTGTCGTAGTGCTCATCGGCTCTTTTCTCTTGATCAGGCAGCAGACTCTTATTTCGGATCGTCAATTCTTGCGGTCAATGATTCCACATCATGCGGGAGCAATTCTGATGTGCGCAGAGGCTCCGATAGAGGACCCGGAAATCAAAGAGTTGTGTAAGACAATTATCTCAGGGCAGCAGGCTGAGATCGATCAGATGAAAGCGAAACTGGATCAACTGGCCAGATGATGCGCGAGCGGTGCAGAGGCACGGTCAATAAACGCGTTCTCGGAGTTGATTAGCCTAGGAAAGGCGAGGCCTCTTACTCTAAACATTGGTGTGTCAGGAGTTCTTCGTGGCTATTTGAAACGTTTTCTAACGTTTTCTATGGAATTAGCGGCCATCGGTCACTCGGGACATACTTTCTATTGACGCCACAGTACTGAGCAGCGTACAGTGCGCCCGTTATTCTCAAACTCTCGTTCTCGCGCGACTCACACCCTCGCCAGCCTCGCGTTAACGATTTCTGAACCATCATTCGTGTATGGCTCAACTGCGTGCCATGGTCTTTTCGTACGCGATGACAACTCTTCGAGCACACTCAAAAATGCCTAAAACCAACAAGAAATCTCCGAACTCATTCACCTGGCTTTGAGACTGTAAATGCGTTCTGTGAATTCACAGGATTTCTAACAGCATCGATTGGCGCTCGGGACTATTCAGCACTCCGCGAGGTTTGACCATACACGTGAAGTTTCGGCTCACATCACCCGTTTTTGCAGGGGTGCTTCCAGAAACTGGACGACCAGAAGCATAAGGAGTATTGCAACCGTGAGAAACGACAAAGAAGCCAAGCCAGATAAAGAAGTAGGAGACTATGGCACGGCTCAGAATAAACAACCGAAGATTGATGTCAAAGTCCATCGGCGCATTCTTAATTTCTTGAACGCGGCGCGTAGGCCTGAGGACTTGATGGTGCCGCCGCGGAACGAGTTCTTGCTCGTCGACGATCGAGTTATGGAAGCGGATGAGGAGCTGCACCACGACGAGGTCCCTCACTCCCATGGGCATACCGAGCCGAAGGGGAAGGGCAAGACCGACGTGGTGCTCGATCGGGAGCTGGCTAAGCGCGTGATCCGGGCGAGAGACGACTACAACCCGTTGCACGGTTTCCGGCACATCAGTCAACTCGAGAAGATTCCTGGTTTCAATCGAGCAATTCTCGATCGACTGATCAAACTCTTCTCGCCGAGGTTCCGAGGAAAATGGGAGGTGCTCTATGCCGACGCCGATTAGCGTAATCCATGCTGCGTTGCTGCACACCGGCAAGGTGCTGTTCATCGCCGACGCGTATTCTCCGAACACGCTCATCTGGGACCCCGAGGACCCCGTCGAGGCAACTGCATTCACACTGCTGAGCGGTGCGATGACCGGCCTGGGCACCAATCGGCTCGCGTGCTGCGGACATTCCTTTCTTCAGGACGGCAAGTTGCTTGCTGTAGGGGGCGACGCTCCAACGAGAGCAACGGCTTTCAAGTTCAACCCCGCAACCAATATGTGGGAATCGGCCGGGACGATGTCCGCCCCGCGCTGGTATCCGACCTGCGTCACACTCGGCGACGATGACGGGCGCGTGCTGGTGGTGGGCGGCAGCCAGAACAACGGAGGGCCAACCATTAACACGATGGAGATCTACCGCGAATCCTCGAACGACTTCACCCGCGTCTGGGGGCCGGCGGGAATTGGCGATACCACGGCAGACCGTGCGTTTCCCAAGCTCTATCCGGGCCTGCACCTTACGCCGAACGGCGAGATCTTTCATACGCGCGTCGGCGATCGATCTGGTTCTCCGGACAGGAGCGCGAACTTCGCATTTACCGCGCTTGACCGGGGTCAGTGGACGGAGGTGACCACCAGCGCGACGGACCTGGACCGATCTCAGGGGATGTCGGTGCTATTGCTCAAGCAGACCCCCACGGATCCCGATCGGGTTCTGGAGGTCGGCGGTGGCAGCTCCTCAACCGCGCAAACGATAGGTGTCGTCGACATTCCTGGTACGTCAACTTCGATGTGGCTCACGGGAAACTTCCCGGATGGGCTCGCGCGGACTCAGGTTAACGCCGTGGCGCTGCCGGACGGCTCGGTCTTCATTTGTGGAGGGCTTCCCCCCAGCGGCACACCACCCAATGGGGGCTCGGCGATGTTGTATCGCCCGCCCTCAGGACCGGGTCTAGGCACGCTCTCCACGATGGACACTCTCCAATACGCTAGACAACATCATTCGACCTCGCTGTTGCTCCCGAGCGCCAAGGTTATGGTCTCGGGTGGTGACGATGCCGCCAACACGATCGAAGTCTTCAGTCCGCCCTATCTCTTTGATGTCTTCGGCGCCGCTCTCCCCGAGAGTGCGCGACCCGATATCACGTCGTTCCCGGATCCCGCTACAGGTGAGATCGTCCTGCATGGCTCGACCTTCGAGGTCGGCACGTCGAACCCCGGGAGCATAGATCGAGTGGTCATGGTGAAGCCGATGGCGGTGACCCACCAGACCGATACGGAGCAGCGGGTGATCAGGCTCGCCCATACCATGAGCGGCCCGAGCACAATCACCGTTACCGCGCCGGATGGAAGAGTCTACCCGTATGGCGTGGGGGGCGGTCATACCCATGCCATTGCAGGTCGCGGCTATTACATGCTGTTTCTGTTGAACACCTCCGGCGTGCCGTCCCGCGCGAGGTTCATCCGCCTGGTTTGAAGGGGAATCGCAACCTATGGCTACGATTGAGAAGACGATCGCTCCTGAAGCCAAATTAGATCGCAAGATCGATGAAAGGGCTAAGTCTGGTCCGTTGAAAGCTGTCCAGATGACGGCCTTCATGGCGCTAGGCTGCGTGATGCTCTTTCGTCTCATGGGATGCCCCAAGCGCAATGTTACGATGACATCGGTTACGCTGACATCGATCAAAGATGCGACCTTGTATGAAGATGCGACCGGCGGTCTGAGCAACGGGTCCGGACAGCATATGTTCGCCGGCACTAAGGGTGCCGGGCAGGCTGTACGTGGACTGGTGGCATTTGACGTTGCGGGCAAGCCGCCTGCAGGAATGACCCTCACCGGCGTCAGGCTGCGTCTCAATTTGTCGGCAGCCAGTTCGTCGTCCGCTCAAACGATCGGACTTCACCGCGTGATTGCCGATTGGGGCGAAGGCAGTACGGTCGCATCGGGCGGGGGCGGAGGGCCGGCGTCCCAAGCTGGCCCGACGTGGCTGCACACATTCTTCCCCGAGAAGCTTTGGAGCCGCCCGGGCGGGGATTTTGAAGCCACATCGAGCGCTTCCATCCAAGTAGAAGGCCTTCGTGTCTACGAATGGGGATCGACGGACCAGATGGTTGCCGATGTAAAGATGTGGCTCGACAATCCATCCTCCAATTATGGCTGGTTGCTGGTGAGCAACAACGCGACCAGTGTCTAGCGATTTGATACCCGAGAGAAGGCGAGCGAAGCCAATCGACCGACGTTGATCCTCACATTCGATCGTGTCGGTTCCCCGAAAAGTAACATGTCTGTCACTCCCAAATAAAAGGAGTACTTTAATGTCGACACAAATCATCGGGCTACCTGGATCCGTCTCAGACCCTTATGTAACTCCAGACCCATACACAGCTCCAAACACAGGCACTTTCACTGGTACTCCGGGGTCGGGCGTATTTGAAATAACTCTCACTACCCGGCTTAATCCGATCATCTCTGGCACGACCACTGTGAACGCCGAGACTTACAACGGGGCGATCCCAGGTCCCACCTTCCGCCTTACTGTGGGCGACACCGTGATCGTGCGGCTGATCAATAACATGCCGCATGAGACCGGCATTCATTGGCACGGCATTGAGTTGGCTAACTCCGCCGATGGAACCGAGGTAACGCAGAATGGCGCGGTCGGCTTGTTTTCGACTCCCCCACCGGCTCCGGCGCCGGCTGGCGGCACTTACCTCTATAAGTTCAAGGTCACGCGGCCAGGAATTTTTTGGTACCACCCCCACCATCACCATTCCACCAACAGAGTGTTCAAGGGGCTGTACGGAATGATTATCGTCACCGACCCCAACGAGGAGACGCTCGCAGATGGTGTTGTGCTCCCCCTCGCCGCAGACACGAAGCAGATTGTGCTCAGCGACATCACGGTGTGCAAGGCTGAGGGAATGAACGACCCCGCGACCTACCCTACGCCCGCCGGGACGGAATGGTTGGGCAGTACTCCGCCAATTCAAGCAGGCGCCACGCCCACTACTCCACAGCCAGGCCCCACACCGACCGTTATCTGCGAGATCCCGACCGTAGCGAATGGCATGACCGGTGCGGCGGTGGACGACCATGGCGTGGCTCGCACGATGTCCTACCCCGCTGGCGATGTCCCGAGCCTGGAGACGGCGTCCGGGCGGGTAAACGAGGGGCAGACCGTGCTCACTAACGGCGTGAATGTCGGCGCACGCCCGGGTTCACCATCAGCGCCTGGAGTGCTAGTTGGTGGTCATAGGCTCCCAGTCCGGCCCGGACAGGGACTGCGTCTGCAAATCGTTAATTGTGCTACGACCAGGTACTTCCGTCTCAGGCTCACGGACCCTGCCGGCCAAAAGGTGGACTTAGTTCGAGTTGGCGGTGAAGGAGGTGTGCTAGACCACGCGGTCCTGGAAGGCTTAGATCCCATGGCACCACCTGGAACTTTAGACCCCAAGTATGACTCCGGGGAGATCCTGCTTCCCCCATCCGTCCGCGCGGATGTCGTTGTGGCCATCCCTGATACATTAAACCCGGGTGACGTATTGACCCTATGGACGCGGGACTTTCGTCGTTTGGAGGGGCTTTCGGGGTGGGTGAATGTACCCTCCGTGCCAGTAATGCACCTGGAGGTCACCAACGATCCCATAGAAGCCTACACAATTACCGGCGGTCACAACGGCGCCGGCATGGGCGTTGCCGCGCTTCGGGCCAGGGCCGGGTTTCCTGGCCCAGTCCAAGGCGATATCACTACGCCGCCAACCACCGGATCACTGCTCACCCCGCCGGGCGGGTTTGTCGCCCCCAAGCTTGGCATGGCGAATCCGGACATCCGACTCAGCAACATGCCGGGCCCCGGCATCAACGGGATTCAGGGACAAGCCCTTCACGGCACACCCCCCTACACCAATACGCCCCACATCGGATCGACTCGGTATGCGGAAAAAGGCCGCCTGCTGGAGTTGACGGTCACGAATATAAGTCAGGCGCATCATCCCTTCCATCTGCACGGCTTCTCGATGCAGCCAGTTTCGCTTGCGCCGCGGGTGCCCCCTCCGCCGATTCTGGGCACGCCACCGACCGGAACCTTCAATTGGCTTTATAAAGAGTTCAGAGACAGCATTGATGTGCCGGCCAATTACACGCTCACATTCAGGGTTCAACTCGACGATCGTCCGCTCGTGGATGGTGTGACGCTGGGCGGCTGGCTCGGCCGCTGGCTCTTCCACTGCCACATCTTCTTTCATCACCACCGAGGCATGATTGGCGAGTTTGTGGTGACCGACATTAACGTAAACGAGAGGCCATACGTTGATGTAGGCGGCTCGTGGGCGTTTGCAGGCGCGTCGCCTCCCCAACGGCGGGGCACGTTCTGGTCTCGAGAGGGGAATCTCGTGACCCTCGCCGCGAGCTATGGGCTCGCGGGAGCAGCAGCGCTCACTGCGACCGTAGCCCCTGTCGTCACCCTACCACAAGTCGGCACCACTCCGGGGACATGGTCATGGACCGATCCCGGACTCGCAACCGGTATCTATTACGTCTACGTCAGTGCAACTGATACGGTCACCATGCTTAAGTGTCAGGCCGTTTTCCGACTGCAGGTCGGCAGTATGAATGATGCCGCTGATGTGGGAGATCCCCACATTCGCACGGTGAATGGAAAGTCCTACGACTTCCAAGCTGTTGGTGAATTCATCCTCGTGCGCGACAGGGAGTACGGTTTGGAGATCCAAGCGCGCCAGACGCCCGTGCCAACGGCAAATCCGATCACCGACGGCTACAGTGGTCTCACAGCAAGTGTAAGCGTTAACACCGCCGTTGCCGCACGCGTAGGCTCGCACCAAATCTCATATCAACCCACTGAGGTTGAGGGGAACAGCCGGCTGCAGTTCTTTCTGGACGGAAAGCCGAGGGAACTCTCGACGGCGGGAATCGACCTCGAAGGTCATCGCGTCAGTGCTTTTGATGCTAACGGCGAGACCGGGCTTCGCGTCGACTTCGCGCACGGGGCTGTTCTCACGGTCGCGCCGCGTTTATGGCACATCTGGATACTGGACATACATGTCTCGCATACGCAGGCTGACGAAGGGATCATGGGCAGCATCTCGGAACAAACATGGCTACCGACCTTACCGAGTGGCGTGACGGTAGGTCCAATGCCGGAGTCGCCGCACGAGCGGTACATTACTCTTTACAAGACGTTTGCGGACGCTTGGCGTGTGACAGAGGAATCGAGCTTGTTCATGTATGCGCGGGGAACGTCGACGGAGACCTTTACCGACAGGGACTGGCCAGCCGAGACACCTCCGAGCGTCTTGAAACCACAATTTCAGATTCCCGGGTTCACGCCGCCCCTGGGCATTCCGGTCCCGGAGGCGGCGGAGATATGCAAGGAGGTGACGATCGATTACCTGCATGCTCACTGCGTTTTCGACGTGGCAACGACTGGCGATGAGGGCTTCGCTAAAGCCTATCTCCTGCAACAGGACCTGAGGCTTCATGGTAGTGCGGTGCAGATCAGCGGCGACAAGGAGGTGACTCGGTCCGGCGAACCGCTGGTCGTCACAGCAGTAGTTTTACCGATGACGAGCGGCAGACCAACGCCGACAGGAAACGTCACATTCCAGGTTGACGGCTCTGTAGTAGGTCCGTCGGTGCAGCTTGATCCAGAAGGCCGAGCGCAGTTTACGACACAGGACTTAAGCGTTGGCGAACACAAGATTAGAGCAACCTACACCTCCGATGGGGAATACCACTCCAGCACGAGTCCAAATCTGATTCACACAGTGAAGCCACGTGATGGTGACGGCGAGGGTACGTCAGGTTGCCGGCGGACGATCTGGATCTGGGTTTTGATAATCCTGATACTGCTCGCTATAGCTATCGGATTGTACTTCTGTTAGTGAAGTTGCAGCGCCTTCAGTGGGTGACACGTTAAGACGAATTGCCGATCTGGCTGAGGGATGCTGCAAAGTAGGAGGAGGTTCCATATGTCGCAAGAACGTCAGGAATACAAGGGACACCGCATTGAGTTGCGTGCGCCCGCATCCGACAAGTCGGTTGCCCGTGAGATCGAAACGGAAGCCGAAACTGAACCTGAACTACTGATTGACGATCAGCCTATGCAATATGGTCGACTGCCTAACGGACAGTATTTTCTTCGTGAGTATGCATATGACTGGCGCGACGACTTGATGGATCTCGCGCGCGGGCTCATTGATTATCGAGAAACAGCTAGCGAGACTCGACCCGTCAGTGATGAATTGCGGGAGCGCGAAACCGACCCCAGGGAAGGAGAGTGACATGGGCATTCGGAAAAATGTCAGCAGTCTCACTGATGAAGAACGCGAGTTGTTTATCAAGGCTCTCTACCACGTGAAGTCAACTGGGTTGGTCGATGAGTTCGCCGAAATGCATGCAGGACATTTTGGGCATGGCATACATACGAGCTCGCATTTTTTGCCATGGCATCGCGAATTTCTTCTTCGGTTCGAACAGGCACTGCAAGCACATAATCCAGCCGTTACGATTCCGTACTGGGACTCGACAGTTAATACGAGTACCTCTGATCCACTATGGGACGATAGATTTCTTGGGCAATTCGACGCGGCTTGGGACCTTCAACGCGCGCTCGGCTCGGCCGTATTACCCACGCCCCAGCAGGTAACCACAAATCAAAACCGTGCAACTTATCGAAGCTTCTGGCCCGAATTGGAGGTGGTCATTCACAACGCCCCGCACCGGTGGGTTGGCGGCGTGATGGCAAGTGCCGCCTCCCCCGATGATCCTATCTTCTATCTGCATCATGGGTGGATCGATCTGCTATGGGTACGTTGGCAGATCAGTCATCCCGCCGCACCGTTCGAATCCAGCGGCGCGGGTTTGGGAGTAAACGATCCCTTGATGGAGTGGCCGGACCGCACGCCGGCAGACGTGCTGAACCATCAGGACCTCGGTTACAGCTACGACATCGAAGGCATGTAAGCGTCGGTGTCGCTGGCTTCAGAGGCCACATTCGCGTTTCTCCCTTAGCAAGATGGTGTCTAGCTCGTCCACGCTAGCGTGAGATGCCCGCAACCCATGAGCGCACCTTCGTCTTAAATAACTCGCCTAACCCTCGCATTTGAAAAATATTCGCGTAACGCCCTTGACTGTGTATTCGACTACAGGGTTTAGTATGTCCCTGCCTTAGAAAAGATGACTAAGCTGGTAAGGAGTTATGAGAAAGAAACGAAAAATCGAAGTACTTAGCGCTGGTTGCCCGGTGTGAGACGAAGCGATCCAGGCGGTGAAACGAATAAGTTGCCCGTTTTGCGAAATCAATGTCCTGGACATGAATGAACCGCGAGTCGCTGCAAGGGCCAAACAACTCGACATTCACCTCGTTCCCGCCATTGTGATTGACGGTCAATTTGCTGAATGCTGTGCAGCGGGCACTGTTGATGAACAGGCGTTGCGGGCTGCTGGAGCAGGCATGCCCTTGCAATAGCACCGGTCGTTCAGCGAATCCGCTTATTAAGCAAAAAAATAAAGGTGGAGACTAGAGATGGCATTGAGAGCGAAGCAAAACGTGACGGTTGAACCCAACGCGCCACTGAAGATTGGCGAAGTCGCCAAGCTGAGCGGTATCGGTATCGAAGCGCTTAGGTTCTACGAGAGGAGCGGACTTCTGGGACGGCCAGGGCGCACTCAAGGCGGGTATCGCGTTTACGACACAGCCGTGCTTCAGCGCCTGGATTTTATTAAACGCGCTCAGGTCTTAGGTTTTTCGCTCGATGAGATAAAACGCATCATCGCTGACAAGCAAGCAGGCAAGAGTCCATGTCGCGATGTGCGCGAAATTGTGCGCCACCGTCTCGAAGAACTGGATGAGCGGATGAAGGAGATGCGGCGTTACCGGCGGGAGCTAGGAGCGGCACTGTCGGCATGGGAAGAGACGGGCGAACTCGATGGGCATGTCTGTGGACTCATCGAAGGGACGGAACTCGAGCACTCGAATCCGACACCTCGCAGTCTCCGCAAAAACAAAGACCGGAAGTGAGAGCGACCCGCACGCCGATATGCGGAGGGTGATGCGCTGGAGGGAGTGAACAGGTATGAAACCCGCTAAGGAGATGAAATTCACATCAAGAAATGTATTACCCCGCGATGGCGCAGTGGATCCAGTTTGCGGCATGACTGTTAATCCGAACGCCGTCGCCGGCACCCACGAGTACAACCGACAAACCTATTACTTCTGCAGCACGCATTGCCTTAACAAGTTTCGCGAAGACCCGGAACGGTTCCTCAATAAATCACCCGAAGGCATCCCGGTACAGCCGGTCGGAATTCAGCGTGCACCGAAAGCTCCAGCAGCGGGTCAGACTTATACCTGTCCGATGCATCCCGAAGTGAAGCAGGACAAGCCTGGTTTTTGTCCCAAGTGCGGTATGGCACTGGAACCCGTTACTGTCACTGCGCCGCAGCAAAAAATTGAATACACCTGCCCGATGCATCCCGAGATTGTGCGTGATGCGCCCGGCAATTGTCCGATTTGTGGGATGGCGCTCGAACCGCGGACCATCACTCTGGCTGAGGAAGAGAATCACGAGCTAAAGGACATGCGGCGGCGTTTCTGGGTGAGCGTCGTTCTTACGCTTCCCGTCTTTGCGATTGGCATGAGCGATCTCGTTCCCGGTGCCCCGCTTCAGCGTCTGGTTTCGCCCGCAGCACTGACATGGATCCAGTTGCTGCTAGCTTCGCCCGTGGTGATCTGGGGTGGTTGGCCATTTTTCGTCCGCGCTTGGCACTCTTTAGTTAACCGCAGTCCGAACATGTTTACGCTGATCGGTTTGGGCGTTGGAGTGGCCTACGCATACAGCGTCATAGCCAGCATATTTCCCGACATCTTTCCTCATGCTTTTCGCGGACATGGCGGCAGTGTTCCTGTCTACTTCGAAGCCGCTGCCGTAATCACCACCCTTGTGCTGCTGGGTCAGGTTTTGGAGTTGAGAGCCCGAAGCCAGACAAGTGCCGCAATCAAAGCTTTGCTCGGTCTTGCCCCAAAGACTGCTCGCAGGATCGGAACTGACGGCAGTGACCATGATGTACCGCTGGACCAGGTGCAAGTTGGTGATCATTTACGTGTGCGTCCGGGCGAGAAGATTCCCGTTGATGGAGTAGTCACCGAGGGAACAAGTGCGCTCGACGAGTCGATGATCAGCGGTGAGCCTATTCCGATTGAAAAGCGTCCGGGCGACAGTGTGATTGGCGCGACCGTTAATGGCACGGGAAGTCTCATCATTAAAGCTGAGCGAGTCTGGTCTGAAACTCTGCTGTCGCAAATTGTGCAGATGGTCGCTGAGGCGCAGCGCAGCCGTGCGCCGATTCAAAAGCTAGCGGATCGTGTGTCAGCGTATTTCGTTCCGGCCGTAATTATCATTGCCGTCGTCACCTTCATCGTCTGGGCCACGATAGGTCCAGAGCCTCGTTTGGCATACGCGCTAATTAACGCGGTGGCGGTGCTAATCATCGCGTGTCCTTGCGCTCTGGGGCTCGCGACTCCAATGTCGATAATGGTTGCTATGGGCAAGGGGGCGCAGGTTGGCGTGTTATTCAAGAACGCCGAAGCTATCGAAGTGCTGCGGGACGTGGACACTCTAGTAGTGGACAAGACAGGAACGCTCACGGAAGGTAAACCAAAACTGGTCACCGTTGCGCCCCTCGCCGATGTGAGTGAGCGGGAGTTACTGCGGTTCGCTGGCAGCCTCGAAAGAGGCAGCGAACATCCCTTAGCGGCAGCTATTGTTTCAGGCGCTCAAGAACAGGGCATTGAAGTTGTAAACGCCCAATCATTCGAGTCGATAACCGGTAAAGGCGTAAAGGGACAGGTGGATGGGCACGTTGTTGCTCTGGGAAATCGTAGCTTGCTCGATGACTTGAGAATCGATGCTGGGGATTTGGCTGAGCAGGCTGAGAAATTTCGCACCGACGGCCAGACCGTGATGTTCGTAGTCATTGACGGCAAAGTGGCAGGGCTTGTAGGCGTCGCTGATCCTATAAAGGAGACTACCTCCGAAGCCATCAAGCAGCTTCATGAAGAGAGAATCCGCATCGTCATGATGACCGGCGACAGCCGCACCACGGCTAATGCCGTAGCGGCGAAGTTGAATATTGATGAAGTTATTGCCGAAGTGCTCCCAAATCGGAAAGCTGAAATTGTTAAGCGCTTTCAGGCGGAAGGCCACAAGGTAGCCATGGCGGGTGACGGAATCAACGATGCGCCCGCGTTGGCCCAAGCCCATGTAGGAATTGCCATGGGAACGGGTACTGACGTGGCCATCGCGAGTGCCGGCGTCACGCTGGTTAAAGGAGATCTGAGGGGAATTGTCAGAGCACGGCGGTTAAGTCGCGCAACGATGGGCAACATCAAGCAGAACCTTTTCTTTGCGTTTATCTATAACGTCCTGGGCGTCCCCATTGCAGCCGGGGTTCTGTATCCCCTTACCGGGTTGTTACTGAATCCGATGATTGCTGCGGCAGCTATGAGCTTCAGCTCTGTTTCCGTAATTGGCAATGCATTGCGTCTGCGGCGCGCGCAATTGTAAAAGAAAAGGTCGTTCTTAAGTCCATGACGAATCAGCAAACAGAGTCGTTCATTCCGGCACTCGGGAAGGATTGGCTAACTCCCATCTATGATCCACTTCTCTGGCTGATGCGCGAGCACAGGTTCAAGGGTGATTTAATTGAGCAAGCGCAAATGAGTAACGGAATGCGCGTTCTTGACATCGGATGCGGTACCGGGACTCTAGCCATCATGGTGAAGCAGGTGCATCCTGAGGCAGAAGTCTTCGGTATTGACGCGGACTCGAAGATTCTCGCACTCGCACGCGCCAAAGCCGCAAAGGCCAGCCTCAATTTGACGCTGGATCAAGGTATGGCTGACCAACTCCGCTACGCGGACAGCTCATTCGACCGAGTCCTATCAAGTCTGTTCTTGCACCATCTTACAACTGAAAATAAGCGACGTACCTTCCGCGAAGTGTTTCACGTCCTGCGTCCGGGCGGGCGTTTTGACGTGATTGATTTCGGCCCGCCGCGAACCTTTTATTCTCGCTTGGTCGCGCGGATCACAGCCAACAACGAGGAGGTAGCCGCTAACTTGCAAGGCCTGTTGCCGGAGATGTTCCGTGGGGCAGGTTTTCAAAATGTTCTGGAGACAAAGCAATTTATGACCCTCGCCGGAGCGCTATCTTTTTATCAGGGACAAAAACTATAACGAAGGACACTAAAGATCAGAACTGTTTGTTAACCCATGCCATCATGAAAATCTCGCCAACCACGCGTCACAGAGCCGGAGACGGACATGGCTGACTTGTCACCCGACCCCGACTCCAACGGCGACACCGGCGAGGATACCGGCGGCACACCACGGTGGGTGAAAGTGTTTGGGATCATTACGATTGTCTTGGCCCTGCTGTTTGTCATCTTGATGCTCGCCGGCCACGGCCCTGGGCGCCACATACCGAGATGACGATGACACCCGGCCTCCGCAAGCTTGCACTGACCGTGCATGTCACATCCACGGTCGGCTGGCTCGGCGCGATCACCGGCTTCTTGGCTCTCGCCATCGCCGGTCTGACCAGCCAGGATGCTCAGCTCGTGCGGAGCGCTTACCTCGCCATGGAAGTGTTGGGGTGGTACGTGCTCGTGCCCTTTTGCATGGCTTCGCTGACAACGGGGCTGATTATGTCGCTGGGTACACCCTGGGGCCTGTTCCGCCACTATTGGGTTCTGGTGAAATTCGCGATAACCGTCGTGGCTGCCATCATCTTGTTTATGTATACGCAGACACTTAGCTCACTGGGAGATCTGGCGCGAGATACTACCTTGTCCATAGACGATCTGCAGAACCCTTCGCCTGTCCTCCACTCGGGAGCCGCCCTGCTGGCACTGCTCGTGGCCGTGACGCTGTCGGTGTACAAGCCACGGGGCTTGACCAAGTACGGACGGCGAAAGCAGCGAGAGGAGCGTACGGTTCTTGACAACGTTCCTACGTGTTAACTAGAGTTAGCGATGGCAATGACGAAGTGGACCACATCTTTGTTCCTGATTCTGACGCTTAGCGCGAGCGTGGTTTCCGGCATGCCGCTGCACTCCAACGAAGAGAAGTGCGCCATGCACGGCATGAGCGATTGTTGCAAAACCGCTCAGGGGCACGGTGACGATACGGATGTAGCCTCCGCGCGGGTATGCTGCGCGGTAAACTGTCCGCTGTCAGGAACAACCGGCCCATCTGGGGTCCAATTGCCGAAGGCATCAACTGTCCTGGCTGCTGTTCACCCCGCACTTGTTCAGCCGCCAATGCCAACACCGATTCCGTTACTTGTGCCAAGCTGGGCGCACAGCCCGCCCCGAAGTTCAAATCCCGCATACATTTGTAATCTCGCACTCCTGATCTAGTTCCAAAAGGCCGTAGTGTGTCTCCTTGACGCCGACCGTTCAGTGATCGAGGGAATTGTGTACGTCTGCCCAACAGCAGCATGTGCGCGATCCTTCTGGTCGCACGTCGCGATCGGCAAGCTTCTAAGGCTACTGCGGTAAGTCGTCGTGCGCGCAACGGTACCGGAATACTGACCGTTTGGCGCTCGGATTCCCTAACTTTCATGTTGCTTTATTTGGAGGATTTTGGAGATGAAGAAATTCGCGATCGCATTAAGTCTCATAGGCTTGGGCCTACTGGTCGCAGCCTGTGCTTCTAAGACCGCCGATACGGGAAAAGTGATTAAGACGGCGCCAGCCGGAAATAATCTGACAGTTGCGCTGGCAACGAGTGATGGTGTGCTTAAGCATGGCAATACTGAGTTCACACTCACGTTCAACGATTCCTCGGGCAAGCCGGTAGATGTTGGCGCAGTCGCTTTGACCTTCCACATGCCGCAGATGGGATCGATGGCAGCGATGAATGATGCGGCAACATTTACGACTACTGACACACCGGGAGTTTACCGCGGTAAAGCCAACATCGAGATGGCGGGCGAGTGGCAAGCGCAGATTACCTACGACGGCCCAAAAGGACGTGGCCAGGCATCGTTTCCGGTAACCGCTCAATAACCGAATAACAATCGAGGGGAAACCTTCTTAACAAATGGAGTAAAGAAATGAAAAGACTGTTGATAAACCTCGGACTCATGGCAGCGCTCTCTCTGAGCACTTTGGCGTTAACGACTACCGGAGCTGCTCAAAAAACAAGGGCCAAGACAGCGGCTGCAAAAACCGTAGTTGGCTACATCAGCGACAGTTCATGCGGTCTTCAACACATGGCGGGCATGGATGAGAAGGACTGCACGCTGATGTGTGTAAAGAATGGCAAGTTTGTACTGGCGGATCGTGACCACAAGGTCGTTTACCAGCTTGATCGAGTTGGCCAGGACAAGGCTCGGGAGTTTGCCGGTCAGAAGGTCAAAATCACTGGCCGTATTACGGGCAAAACTATTCGCGTGACCGGGATCGAAGCCGCGACTTAAAGACTAGAGTCGCTGGTCGCCAATGTCATGATTCATCGTCTCATCGAAATCTGCTTACGCAATCGGGGCCTGGTAGTAGTGCTCTACCTCGGCCTTGCCATATGGGGTTACTGGGCCCTGGTGCATACGCCGATTGACGCTATCCCTGACCTGTCGGACAACCAGGTAATTGTATTCACTGATTGGCCGGGTCGTTCTCCTCAAGAGGTTGAGGATCAGGTCACCTATCCGCTGGTTACGAACCTTCAGGGGTTGGCCGGCGTTCGGGTGGTCCGCGCGAGTTCAGCATTTAGCTTCTCGATGATCAACATCATCTTCGAGGACAATGTTGAACTCTACTGGGCGCGCACGCGCGTGCTGGAACGGCTGAATCTGGTCACCAAGCAGTTACCCGAGGGCGTAGTCCCAACACTTGGTCCTGATGCGACAGGCGTAGGTCAGATCTTCTGGTACACGATTGAAAGTGACCAGATGAATCTACGCGACCTGCGCACTCTGCAGGATTGGTTTGTTCGTTACCAGCTTAATTCAGTTCCCGGTGTGGCCGAGGTCGCGTCGGTCGGAGGCTACGTTCGGCAGTATCAGGTCGATGTGGATCCAAATAAGCTGAGGGCCTACGCGATCCCATTATCGACGGTAGTCGAAGCCGTGCAGCGTTCGAACAACAACGTCGGCGGTAATGTGGTCGAACAATCGGGCGAGTGGGCCGTTGTGCGCGGCGTTGGTCTCATAGAGTCGGTAGCGGACGTAGAGAACATTGTGATAGGCGCTCCTAACGGCGTGCCGATTTATGTGCGCAACGTGGCTGAGGTGAAACTCGGAAATGCGTTTCGCACGGGATCCCTCGACAAGAATGGTAAGGAAGCGGTGGGCGGCGTCGTAATTGCCCGTTACGGTGTCAACACGCTAGAGGTGATCGCCGCCGTAAAGCAGAAGATTGCTGACCTGCAAGCTGGCCTACCACAGGGTGCACGGCTTGTTCCTTTTTATGACCGGACCCTGCTTATAAATCGGGCGACAGGCACTCTAAAACGAGCGTTAATTGAAGAGTTGTTGCTGGTCACGCTGGCCCACATCATTTTCCTATTTCACTTTCGCTCCATCCTCATCGTCACGATCCCTTTGCCACTGGCCGTGCTGATTTCCTTCTTGTTCATGAAGTACATGGGCATCAGCTCAAACCTCATGTCACTTTCAGGAATCGCGATCGCCATTGGTGTGCTGGTGGATGCTGGGATCGTAGTTACAGAAAATGCCTTTCGCTACCTAGAGAAGAACAATGTAGACCCAAAAGACAGGAGTGCTGTCTGGCAGACCGTATTGGAGTCTACGAAGCTCGTTGGCAGGCCGGTATTTTTCTCGATGGCGATAATTATCCTTGCCTTCATTCCGGTTTTTGCTTTGACGGGCCAGGAAGGCAAGCTGTTTCATCCGTTGGCCTTTACCAAGACGTTCGCCATGGCTGCCGCGACGATAATTGCCGTCACCCTCGTTCCGGTGCTCTGCACGTTTCTTCTCGCCGGGAAGTTTCACTCCGAACAATCCAATCCGGTGATGCGGTTCCTACAGGCGCTCTATCGGCCCGCGCTAGGATTTGCCTTGAATCATCGCGCCATCACAATTTCAGTTGCGGCGCTTCTGTTTGTGGGCGCTTTGGTACTGGCCACAGGAATTGGCAACGAGTTTATGCCGCCGCTGAACGAAGGCGATGTCATGTACATGCCGGTTACTGACCCGGCAATTTCAATCGACGAAGCACTCAAGATAACCAGCAAACAAGATGCGATCTTGAAAAGCTTTCCTGAAGTGGAATGGGCGGTGGGCAAAAGCGGCCGGGCTGAGACTTCTACTGATCCTGCGCCGGTGAATATGAATGAAACCATCATCCATCTGAAGCCGCCCGAGCTATGGCGGCTTGGGATGACCCGCGAGAAGTTGGTAGCCGAGATGGATGAACAGTTGCGCATGCCGGGTGTAACAAACATCTGGACGCAACCGATCATCAACCGCATCGACATGCTGACCACAGGCATTCGTTCACAGGTGGGAATCAAAATCTTTGGTAACGATCTTAAAGCTTTGGAAGACGCGTCGCGTCGAATTGCCGATGTTGTGAAGACAGTGCCGGGCGCAGTGGACGTCTATCCGGAGCAAATCAGCGGAGCGCCCTATATCGACATCAAGATCAACCGGACAGCAGCGGCTCGATACGGAATAGACGTCAGCATGATTCAGGATGTAATTGAAAAAGGTATAGGCGAAACAAACCTAACGGTCACAATCGAAGGTCGCAGGCGATTTCCCGTGCGCGTGCGCTATGCGCCGCAATTTCGCGGCAGCGCGCAATCCATTGGTGAGATACCGATCTCGTCTTCAACCGGCGCGCCAATTCCGCTGGCCCAGTTAGCGGAGATTCGGACGGTCGAAGGTCCGACCATGATCTCCAGCGAGAATGGTTTGCTTCGGGGCACAGTCCTCTTGAATGTGCGTGGCCGCGACGTAGGCAGCTTTGTAGACCAGGCGAAGGAAGCGATCGCCCGTCAAGTCCAACTTCCGACAGGCTATTACGTCGCGTGGAGCGGACAGTATGAAAACCAGCAACGTGCGCGGCAAACCCTGATGATTGTGATCCCGATCGTGCTGGTTGTTATTTTCGGATTGCTCTACATCACCTATCACTCTGTTCTGGAAGCCGCTCACGTTTTGATGGCGGTGCCTTTTGCTCTTACTGGCGGCGTGTATCTTCTTTGGTTGCTCGGCTACAACTTCTCGGTGGCGGTCTGGGTTGGATTCATCGCCTTATTCGGTACAGCCGTACAAACCGGCGTAGTGATGGTTATCTATCTGAACGAGGCGGTAGAGCGCAAGAAGCGGGAAGTGGGAACGCTAACTCGGCAAACATTGAAGGAAGCAGTAACCGAGGGAGCACTGTTGCGACTGCGTCCAAAGGTGATGACGGTCTCAACGGTTGTAGCTGGCCTCTTGCCCATCATGTGGAGCACGAGCGCAGGTTCGGAGGTAATGAAGCCGCTGGCGACTCCGGTATTGGGTGGGATGGTTTCTAGTCTCTTTCATGTGCTGATTGTGACGCCGGCCATCTTTTATACGCTGCGAGCGCGCGAACTAAAGAAAGAAGGAAGATTGCGCGAAGTGCAAGAGACACGTGAGAAGGTTATCCACAAAGGAGAAGGCCAAACTCCAACAAAAGGGGAGACATGAATTGTCTAAGAAGGAATGAAAAGAGGTTTTATGTTTAGAAAGTTATTAGTCGCGTTGTCCGTTTTGCTACTTCAGAGTCTTTGCGGCCCAGAGGCAGTTCGGTCGCAGGGAACATCTGCGATTCTTACGCAACAGAAACCTACATCTTCCATTTCGCGATACTACGATCCTAATGCGGGAATGTCGGATGATGAAGCGGTTGCTTACGCTCTGGCACATAACGGCGAATTGGCGGCGGTTCGTCATGAGCTCGAAGCGGCGCGTGGACTGGTTCAGCAGGCGTCACTTCGCCCGAATCCCCAACTAGAGATCGAACGGAAGGAACAGATAAACGGCTCGGACAATGACACGATGGTGGGTGCGATGTTGCCCCTGGAGTTAGGTGGGAGGCGATCAGCCCGCATTCAGGTAGCGCAACGTGAATTCGATTTGAAGCAGAGCCTTCTCGCGGATCGAGAACGTTTGCTCGCTGCCCATGTCCGAGCCAAGTTTGGTGAGGCTTTGGGTGAATTGCTGAAACTAGGATTTACCGAAGATCTGCTCTTGACGACAGATGAGGGATATCGGTTGGTAGAGGCTCGTGTTACTGAGGGCCGGACGGCTCCGCTCGAACAGAACATGGTGCTTGTCGAGGTCAATCGCATTCGTTCCATTAGAGAAAGCAGTCAGGGGAAGGTAGAAGTGGCCTTCCTTGAGCTGCGTAACCTTATAGGCATGCGTCCGGAAGAGCCATTGCGGTTGCGTGGAGACCTGGACCACTTGATCGAACCGTTGCCTTCAATCGCCCTTTCGACAGAAGTAGCGTTGCGCTCACGACCCGACTTGCAAGCGGCGCGTGCGCTGGAGACCCTGGCTGAAGCACGCATAGGGCAAGCACGCAGTGAAGGAAGAATCGACGCAAGCGTGACGGGAAAATATGAGCTGATGAATTTTGGTTTTCCCCAGTCGGGTTTCAATTCCAGCGGACAATTGGTTCCGATCCAAGGCAGGTTTCATTCTCTAGCAGTCGGCGTCACTCTCGATTTACCAGTTCGGAATCGCAATCAAGGCACGATCGCAGCCGCCGTGGCTGAGAGATCCGCCGCAACACAACGCCGAGAGTTTGCCGAGCTTCGGGTTCAGCATGAGGTCGCCTCAGCTCTTGCGCGCTACCAAAGCGCAGCGCGGGCTGCTGAGATTTACCGGGTCGGTGTTCAGGGACAAGCGAACGCTAATCTCGAGGTAGTACGACAGACCTATGAACTCGGCTCTAAGAATTTGCTGGATGTCATTGCTGAACAGAGACGTTTTATCGAGGTGCAGACGGGGTACATTGAGGCACTGGTCAACACCTATCAGGCGCGCGTTGAAATTGACCGCGCGATGGCTTCCTCCAACTTGATTAAGAAATGAGCAACAACACCGAAGAAAAATCGCAAGAAAATAAGGCCGTAGCGTCTGATTCTTTCCTAACTGTAGAGTCAGCCTCCGAACAAGCCGTTGCGCATTCAAGGAGGAGGACAAACCGCACGGCTCTTGTGGCAATCGTGGCGGTTGGCGCTATTACCGCAGTTGTAATCGTTGTTTGGCTGTTCTGGCGATCCGGATCAAGTGGCGCGGGACGACCAGTGCCGACGCCGCGCAATATTGGTGCTGAACAGCCTGGGACAACGGCGCCAACTTCAGAGGCGACAATATCCATTGACCCGGAAGCGGCAACGCGCGCGGGCATTAAGACTGAACCGGTTGGTGAGGTTTTACTTGCCGGAGGAGCGATGCCTGGGCAAACAACTACCGGCGTGGTTCAAGTCAATGCTTATCGCACCACTCCGGTGGTTTCGGTTGTCGGGGGCATCCTTCGCCGCGTGTCGGCCGAACTGGGCCAGAGCGTAAGCCAGGGACAAACGATGGCTGTAGTATTCAGCGACGAACTAGCGATGGCCCAGTCTCGCTACATTAATGCAGTGGCAGAATTAGATGAACACCACAAGCACCATGTACGCACTGTTCGGTTGGTGGAGATTGGCGCGGCGAGTCGAGAGGAACTGGAACAGGCAACCACTAAACTGAAGACCGCGGAGTCGGAAGTTGCGTCACAGCGTCAGCGGCTTATGTTATTGGGCCTTAACGCAAAGAGAATCGCCCAACTCAAGACGCCCGCTCAAGTGAGTTCGGAAGTGAGTCTGCCTGCGCCGGTTTCGGGCACGGTTATTAGCCGAACAGCAAATCCTGGTGAAGTAATTCCCGCCGACAAGGAGATTCTCCGCATCGCTGATCTTTCCAGCGTCTGGGTGATGGGCCAGGTTTACGAGAAGGACCTTGGGAAAGTGGTCGTTGGGACTGGAGCGAGCATTACGAGCGACACTTATCCCGGACGTGTTTTCCGTGGGCGCGTCTCTTACATCGATCCGACGTTGGATCCCGCAACGCGTACAGCTCAAGCCCGAATTGAACTCGCAAATCCCGGCCAGGCTTTGAAGGTCAGCATGTTTGTTAACGTCGCCTTCGCGGCACTCAGTGGAGCAGAAGCTACGACGCCTGTGATACCGAAGAGCGCGGTACAAAACATCAACCACCAGCAGGTCGTGTTTGTAGAATCCGCGACGCCAAAAAACTACGCAATGCGACCCGTAAGGCTTGGCCCCGAGATCAATGGTCAATATCCAGTGCTGGAAGGTCTAACTGTGGGTGAGCGCATTGTTACCGAGGGAAGTTTTCTACTAAGGGCTGAGTGGCTGAAAACCAAACAGGTTTCGCCGTGATGCTTATGCTGGTTGGTTGGAAAGTCGAGTACCAGGGATTGTTGCACTTATTACCTCACCCTCCGTTTTGAAGAGCTGACAGGGAAGACCCGCCACGAAGAGCGTCCATGAGGATTGTTTTGCGACCGCAGAAAGGATG